>DATHTI010000001.1:0-12869 GCA_035463335.1 Pyrinomonadaceae bacterium
AGCGCTGCACGTATCTGGGTGGACTCGGGCAGGCTCGGAAACATTTTCAACAGCCGGACCAGCATCCAGTGACCATGCACGGATGAATGCCAGTCGTAACAACCGTAGAAAGCCGGATGCAGAACCTTCGGACTGCTAACCTCGCTCACATTGTTGATGACGTGCTCCGGCTTGTTCGGAAACTCGCGACTCACACACTTCAACGCGAGCGCAGCGAAGTGTGAAGCTTGTTTCTCGGTGAGAGATTCCCCGGTTTTCATTTGAGCAGTGGCGACAGTTGGTAACAGCAGGATGGCCACGTAGACGAAGAAAGTCTTCATATGATCTGATTCAGAAACGGTGAGAGGGTCTGCCGATGTGTATGTGTGGACCAGTGGCGGTGCCCGGAATTGCCGAGCGGAACGCTAGATATGGAATACCATTCCTCTGTAGGAACTCGAGCAGCGCGCGACCTTCGACGCCGTCCGGATGAAGCTGGATGTCCATCGCGTTGCGATGGTCCAATCGCCAGCGGTCGTGAATTGCTCCCTGTCCAAACACCGCGATCGGAAGTTGCTTCTTGAAAGAGTCGTAAAAGAAGCGCTGTACTTTCCACGAATCGCCGAGGTTCCAGCCACCGGTTCCCGTGTAACGCGTAAAGGCCGCGGTCCGTACGAGACTTTGCCGTGCGAGGCCAAGGTTTTTCGCAATCTCTGCGTTGGCTGCTGTCTCCACGAGCGCGGCAGCGATCTGCTGGTCAGCGTTCGTCAATAAACGATTCGTTTCAGCTATTTTCTGCTTAGCAATTGCCAGAGCGCGCTCATTCTCTTCGAGCTGTGACTTGGGAATCAATCCTTCAGCGAGAAGCTTTTTCGACTGCTCGAGCTTCTCTTCAGCCTTCTTCACGTCGTTTTCATAATACGGCAATAACTTTCCGAGGCTCGCTTTATACTCATTCGTCGCCTTGACGTACTCGTCACGCAGCTTTTCGAGCTCACTCGGCGGCTGGGCCGGCGCGGGCTTCTTCTTCGACCTGCGCTGCGCCGGCACGTCAAAAGACATTAACGTCGCGATTATGATCAGCGACGCCAACCACCCAATCTGCGAACGCTTAATCATCTGTTATGTGCTTTGTGTGCCTTTTTGGTGGCTAAAATCTTGGTGCCTTTTTGTGGCCCTACTTAACAAGCGTGCCAGTGCGGCTCCAACGTGTGTTGACAAAGAAGTCGACGGGAAATCCCCAGCCGGTAGGGGGCGCGCTCTCGTCGTAGGACCAGTAAACAAACATCGCGCGACCGATGACGAGATCGCGAGGCACAAAGCCCCAGTAACGACTGTCTTCACTGTTGTTCCGATTGTCGCCCATCACGAAGTAACTCGCTTCGGGGACAGTGATCTCATCTTTGCCCTGAAAGGCATCGTAGTCCTGAGCATCGTCGGGTGGACCAGGCTTGTGGTAAACATCGTAGAGCTCGCCGGGTTTGCGCGGCGGGTCGTCTCTGATCTCCAAAGGATCCTTGCGATTATGATCCGTGGCCGTGATGTGATGCTCGGGAACAACCTCGTCGTTAACAATCACGTTGTTTCCCTCGATGCGAATACGATCCCCCGGTAAACCGATCACACGCTTCACGTAGTTGGTGAATATCGGCCGGTTGTCGGGTCTGTCGTCGCGTTTCGGATCGTAAGGATTACCGGGATACTTGAAGACGATGATATCGCCGCGCCTGATCTCGCGCTGGGGTAGAAACGGTAATGACTCTCCGGGTGCAAAGATAAACTTGTTAACGAGCAGATGATCGCCGATGGTGATCGTGTTCTGCATCGATCCGGTCGGCACCTTCACCGCCTGCACGATGAAGGTCATGCCAAACAGCGCCATGACGACCGTGACCACTGCTGATTCGAAGTATTCACGCCAAACGGACTTCGGCGGACCCTGCGGTTTCACAGGGGGCAACGATTGCTTGTCATGCCCGTTACGGTTGAAGAACCGCGCAAACGTGGAGGGTTTTGCCTCGGTTGTGTTGGGCGTGGTGGTTGTTGGCTTGTTGGTGGTACGGTTTGTCGCCATTCAAAAACATCCTAGATACGTTACTGGCGGCGGTCAAGTTTAGCTACAAGATTTACAAGATTAGACAGGATTTACATGTCAATCCTGTCTAATCTTGTAAATCCTGTCAAAAACTAACTCTCGACATCCTGCTCGCTATCGCCCTGCGAATCCTCTAAAAACTTCATCCCTGCCAAAGCAGCCTTTGCGGCCGCAGCCTCTGCCGCTTTGATCGACGGCCCTTCTCCAGAAATACTGCCGCCATCCCACGCAACCTCGACGTGGAAAATACGTTGATGCGGCGGACCGAGAGTTTCGATTACCGTATAACGAGGCGCGGCGCGGCGTTCAGCCTGAAGACGCTCCTGCAGCATCGTTTTGTAGTCCTCTTTGGCCGCAGTGAGCGGATCGGCGCCTTCCAGCTCATCGCGCAACGCATAGCAGACAAATTGAGTCGCTCCTTCAAGACCGCCGTCGAGAAAAATTGCTCCCGTGATCGCCTCAAACACATCTGCGAGCAGCGCATTCTTATGTCGCCCGCCACTCTTCTCTTCGCCGCGTCCGAAGCGGAGGAAGTCGCCGAGGTTCAGATCCTGCGAAGCTTTCGCGAGTGTCGGCGCACTGACGAGGCGATGCTTCATGCGTGACAACTCGCCTTCAGTCCCGCCGGGATAAGAGCTGCACAGATAATTTGCTACTACCAAACCCAAAACAGAGTCGCCAAGAAACTCGAGTGATTCGTTGTGGAGTTTGCGCGCCTCGAGCTCGTCGCCGGGCGCGACTTTCTCATGCGCCCACGATCGGTGTGTGATGGCACGTTCGAGCAGCGCACGATCTTTGAATTTGTAAGCTAGAACCGTTTCGAGGAGGTCCAGATCGGGAATCGTTTCGGGATTTTTCAAAACGCTGAATTATAAGCAAACGCCGGGAGGGTTGTCTAAAAATGACGCCGTTTGGTAGTGGGTATGTTGACTATTACCCACCACCCGCAGTTTACGGAGCGGGATTTAACGCCGAAGGCGTTGGCTAATCTCAGCCCAGTGGTTGGAGCCTCGCGAGAACCTGGGGATATGAATTAACGCCGAAGGCGTTGGCTAATTTCAGCCCAGTGGTTGGAGCGAAGCGACAACCCTGGGATATAAATTAAAACGCGATTAAACCCTGAAAGGGTTTGGCGGTTGGCGAACCCTTTCAGGGTTGTTCGCGACGTGATGAATTGATCCCCAGGGTTGTTGCTGCGCTCCAACCCTGGGATCGAATCATGAATTTGAGCGTAACCCTGAAAGGGTTTGGGTTGGCGAACCCTTCCAGGGTTTGTTCGCGACGTGATGAATTGATCCCCAGGGTTGTTGCTGCGCTCCAACCCTGGGCTGAAATTAGCGAACGCCTTCGGCGTAATTACGAACCGTATCGAGAAGCTTGCCTTGACCCTGTTTCCCGCGCTCCGTAGAATGAACCTACATCGACAAACTATCGTAAAGACGGACAGGTAAAATTCGGTACTTGGCAAAGGAGTCTATACCAAAATGAGCAGTCCGTATCACAAGGAAGAACCCCCGACACCGGAGCGCATCGACGATCTGATGCTTCGTGACGACGAGCCGGAATTTGGTGGGGAAGAACAGAACCGAGCCGCCGCTTCGTCGGTCCGCGACATCGCATCGCGCATTCCGGAATCATTGAGCGCGATCGGACGCGATATTAGTAGGACCATCGAAAAGGCGATCTCCGCAAAGGATGATTACGTGGTCGCGGTGAAGATCTCGCCTGAAGCCCAGGAGAAGCTCGAGGCGCTGGTCCAAGCGGGTGTTTTTCGAAACCGTGCCGAGGCCGCCGGCTTCCTGATCGATGAAGGCATCAAGACCCAATCAGCATTGTTTGAACGTGTCAGACAAAAGCTCGCCGAGATCGAACGACTGCGAGCTGAGCTTCGTGGCCTAATCGCCGACAAGACCGTCTGAGACTTCACTAACCAGGCGCCCGCCTTTCGCGCCTGAACTTATTAACGTCCCCCCGAAAGCAGTGCTTTACCTTCCTCGCGAATGGTAAAGCACGCCTTTTGTTTCTAGTGGGAAAATTTTTGTGGCAGATAGATTTCATTTACCACCGACCGCGATCGAAGAATTTAAACTAGCTAACGGCCTGCGTGTTGTCCTGAGTCAGGACCGCGCCATTCCTGTGGTTTCAGTCGCCGTCTATTACGACGTCGGCTCGCGCAACGAGCGAGAAGGACGCACGGGTTTCGCTCACCTGTTCGAGCACATGATGTTTCAGGGCTCGGAAAACGTTCCCAAAGCCGCGCACTTTCAATACATCTTCAACGCCGGCGGCACGATGAACGGGACCACTTCCACCGAGCGCACCAACTACTTCGAGACTTTGCCGTCAAACTACCTGCCACTCGCTTTCTGGCTCGAGAGCGATCGTATGCGCTCGCTGAAAGTGACGCAGGAAAATCTCGACAATCAACGTAATGCGGTGCAGGAGGAGAAGCGGCTGCGTTATGACAATCAGCCGTACGTTACTGCGTTTCTCCGCATGAACGAGTTGATCTTCGTAAATCCTGCGAACGCGCATTCAACCATCGGATCGATGGAAGATCTCGACGCCGCCACCATCGACGACGTGAAAGAGTTTTTCCGTATTTACTACGCGCCGAACAACGCCGTGCTCACCGTCGTCGGAGATTTCGAGATTGACGAAGCGCGCACACTCGCCGAAAAGTATTTCGGGAACATTCCCGCGCAGCCAGTTCCGCCTCCGGTCGATGTTTCGGAACCGGCGGCAGTCGCGATTCGCGAAGAGACATTTCACGATCCATTAGCGCCCGCGCCCGCGTTTGTGCTCGGCTGGAAGATACCGGTCAGACGCACGCCGGATTTCTACGCTCTCTCACTTGCAGGCACACTGCTTTTTGAAGGCGACAGCTCGCGGCTGTACCAGAAGCTTGTCAAAGGTGACGAGTCAGTAGTCTCGATCGAAGGTGGTGTCGACGAGCGTCGTGGACCATCAGCGCTGTACATCTTTGCCCTTCCGAAACCGGGTGAAGACGTGAATAAAATTCGGGAGCAGATCTTCGACGAGGTCAAGCAAATCGCGACGAATGGACCAACCGAAGCGGAGATGGAGAAACTGCGGAACTCGCTCTGCAATGACGCCGTCCGTGGCCGGCAGTCGACAATGTATCGCGCGCAGCGCATCGCGGAGTTTGCGTTGTACGATTCAGATCCGCATCTGGTGGATTCCGAGTTGGACCAGTATCTCGCGGTCACCGCGGACGACATCAAGAATGCAATTGCGCGGTATGTCGACGTCGACAACCGCGTCGTGCTCGATATCATCCCTGCTCCAGCTGTTGATGTCGCTGACGATGTCGTTGCGGCAGCTTCGCCACAACATTCAGGTGATCCACATCAACCTGCGGCGCCGCCGGCACAGGTCCCGGATGTTCCGGCACCCGAGCCCGAGTCGCCGGTCCATGCCGAAATCGTTCACACATCGCCCTCAGAGAAACCAAAAGACCCGGCGGATGTTCCGCCGCAAACTAAGCCTGGAACAGGCCCGCTGCATCCATAACAATGAGTCAAACAGAAACCTTTCGTAGCCAGGCGCCTGCGCCGCTACCACCTAGACCGATCTCCATCCCGACGCCAAGAGAGACCACTCTGCGTAACGGGCTCTCGCTCGTCGTCGTTGAAGATACCCGACTGCCGCTGGTCAGCTACCGGCTGGCGTTTCCTGTTGGCGGAGCATTTGATCCACCGGAGCTGCCGGGTCTGACCGATCTGCTCGCGGGTCTTTTGCCTGAAGGAACTAAGTCGAAAACGAGTAAAGAAATCGCGGAAGAGGTCGCGCGCATGGGCGCAAGCTTGTCAGCGGGCGCGACGTCTGATTACACGCTCGTCGGAGCGTCAGCACTTTCTCAGTTTAAGGATTCGATACTCGGCTTGATGGCGGAAGTGATCCTCGAGCCTTCGTTTCCTGAAAACGAGGTCGAGCTCGCGAAGCAGAATACGAAAGAGAGTTTGCGGCAGCAGCGTGCGCAGCCTTCGTTTCTCGCGAGTGAGATGGTTTCGCGAGTGATGTTTGGCGACCATCCTTACTCGGTAGTGGCGCCCACGCCGGAGTCGATCGATCGCTGTACACGCGATGACTTCGTGGGGTTTCATCGCAGCAAGCTGGTTCCGAATAACGCGTTCTTAATCGTCGTCGGCGACGTTCGTTACGAAGACATCGTGAGTCGCGTCGAATCGCTGTTTTCAACGTGGGAAAGCGGTGAGAAAGTGGAAGCAAATTTTCCAGCGCCTCCAGTTCGCACGAAAAGAACGGCGTATCTTGTGGATCGACCGGGCTCGGCTCAGTCGAACATTGTGATCGCAAACAGCGGCATCACCAGGACCAGTCCTGACTATTTTCCGCTGATGCTGATGCACACCGTGCTCGGCGCAACAGCATCGTCGCGGCTGTTTATGAACCTGCGTGAAGATAAGGGTTACACGTATGGCGCGTACACGAATCTCGACGCGCGGCGTACGGCTGGAACGTTTCGAGCGACAGCCGAAGTGCGAACGCCAGTCACCGGCGACTCGTTGAAAGAATTTTTTTACGAGCTCGAGCGCATTGGCAACGAGCCGGTGTCGGACAAGGAAATATCTGACGCCAAATCGTATCTCACGGGCGTGTTTCCGATTCGACTCGAGACGCAGGAAGGGCTCGCCGATCAGTTAGTGCAGATCAAGATGTTGACCCTGCCGAACGATTATCTTCAGACTTACCGCGACCGGATTCAGGCGGTGACAGTGCAGGACATCCAGCACGTTGCAGAGAAGTACGTGAAACCGGATGAAGCGGCGTTGATCGTCGTTGGTGATGGCGCGCTCGTGATGGAACAGATGAAGCCGTACGCTGAAGACATCGAGGTCTACAACACGGCCGGCAAGCGAAAATCCACTGAAGCGTCAGGACCAACGGATCCTGTGGGCGCGTGGTCAATTGAAATCGACACGCCGCTCGGACAGAGTATTCCGGCAACTTTGACGATCGAGCGCGCTGGTGCTGCGTACACAGCAGTCATCCATTCAGAAATGGGCGACGCCGATCTCGGATCGATCGAGATCAGCAATAACTCGTTCACGAAAACCACTTCTTTGGAGATGGACGGGCACGCTGTTGAAGCGCAAGTGTTTGCAAGGTTTGACGGCGAGCAGGTAGAAGGAACTTTGAAGCTCCAAAACTCACCCGAGCTTCCCTTCACCGGCAATAAAGAGTGAGGCTCAGAGTTCAGCCTTTAGGCTGCATCTCGGGCTTTAGGCGCGCAAGCTAACGCTTGAACTCTGAACTTTAAAATAAAAGCGCCCGGCATGGCCGACATACCGGGCGAATCACAGGAGGAACCGAGTGTTATGGTCGTCACTATGCTTGCGACGATCCGTTAACCTCGAACGTTCAGATGTCTTTCAGCACTTCACAGGTTGCTTGCAACGCTATTTGCGCTCGTAACGCAGCGCGACACCTTCACCACCAACAACCCATCCGATCTTCTTGTTGAAATTGAGCGAGTAAAGGTTTTGCTTCGTTGTCGATTCTTGTCGTATCCACGTCCTGCCTTCGTCACTGCTCCTCAGAATCGTTCCCGAGCGGCCGATTGCCCAACCTTCATCATCGTTTAAAAACTGAATACTCAACAACGTGACATTCACGTTTGTCGGAATCACCGTCCACGTCTCGCCGCCGTCTGTCGTGCGCAACAGTGTTCCACGTTCGCCGACAACCCAACCGTTTCTATCGTCGCGAAAATCCACGTGATAGAGCGTGCCACTCACGCCCACATTCTGCTTCACCCAGCTCGCCCCTGCGTCACGCGTAAAAAGAATCGTCCCGGCGTCGCCGACAATCCAGCCGCGTTTGTCGCTCACGAAATCGATATGTATCAACTCCACGCGACTCGGCGCGCGCTGCCTGCGCCACGTCTCGCCGCCATCGTCCGTATAGACGAGAATACTGTCCACGACGCGCTCGCGCTTGCTGATCGATCCGACGACCCAGCCTTTTTTCTTGCTGGAAAAGCGCACGCTGTACAACTCGACTTCCGAACCTTCGAACTCTTCCGGAAGAAAGATTCGAGACTGCGTCCAGGTCGTGCCGTCGCGAGTGACAAAGATGGAATTGCCCGCGAGCAGGAAGCCTGCTTCTTTGTCACGGAAGTAGATGTCGTTTATTCCAGCCTTCGTGCCGACGCTCTGGCGTACCCATGATTGACCGCCGTCCTGGGTATAGCCCAGGTAACCAGCATCGCCGCCGACCCAGCCACGTTTGCTGTCGAGAAAGAAGACGGTGTTGAGATCGTTTCCAGCCGTGTTGATCTTGAATGGCATCCAGCCCTGGGCGCGTGCGGTCGCAGCCAGAGCCAGAAACACAACAAGGGCAGCAAAAAAGCGTGTTAGCTTCAGGGTTCTGGTACTCATACTGATTTGTTTTCAGTTTTGTACCTTAGGTCGGCGGTTGAAGACAAGAGAAGCGCCACAAAAGGCACAAAAAGCACAAGAAAAGAGTTCAGAGTTCAGCCTTTAGGCTGCGGTCCCCGGGCTCCGGGCGGGCAAGCTAAAGCTTGAACTCTGAACTCTTTTCTTTTGTGCTTTTCTGCCTTTTTGTGGCTAATTTTGCTTATTTAGCATTCACTCTGTAGACGCGTCCATCAAGCACGACTATGACTTTCTCGCCTAACGAGAAGTAACTTCCCAGCTTCGGATTCTGATTCAACAACGCGAAATACTCATCGCTGCCAAACACGATCACCGTCTCCGGCAAGCGCGATTCAGCCTTGAACTCAGAGTCAGTCCACACGCCGTCGATCAGATAGAAAGTCTTACTCGCAACTCGCCGCACCGCGTCCGTGCGCGTGTCGTCTTTCACACGCATCACCTCTTGCTGCTCGCGTTGCATCTTGCTTAACTGCACGGCGTCTGCACCCGTTACCGCCTGGGTCACAGCCTTCGGAGCTGGAGAGCTGGATGGCGCCGGCGCATTCAGGTTCCCGAGTCCACTGCCAGAAGCTGCTCTGCGCGCCTGCGGTTGTCCGCGCGTGAAGAAGTTCTGCGTCACGGCTGCGTCTTCCAGAGCGAGGTATGACGTGTAAGGCGTCACGATCCCGTAGCGTGTGCCCAGATCTACGATCTCATCACGCAGCTCTTTTTGTTCGCCGTTCGAGCGCACCTGCTCCATCAGCCAGCCAACACGGCGTGTCGCCCACAAACGTGGCAGATAGTCGTTCGCATCGGTGCGCAATGGGAAGCTCAGGTTTGGGTATGTGTAAGTTCGTGTTGTCCCGCCTGCTTTGCCGGACAACCGCAGTTGCACTGAATTCAGATCTGCTTCGTTGCTATAGCGCCCGATCAACGTCACTTGCGATCCGCGAAACGCGTCGGGAATGCTACGCGGGTAGATCAGGTCTGTTCGTGCGCCGCCCAGGTCGAGTTGCAGATCAGTCAACACCGGATAATTGACCTTCGAAAAGAAGTTCGAAACTTTCACTTCGAGATCTTCTTTCGGCTCAACGTAATCGGCCACGCCGCCATTCTCCGCTGCAAGCTTGTCCAACAAGGCTGTGTTCACGTCGTAACCAACACCAAACGTAAACAGTCTCACGCCCGGCCTGCTTGCCTTGCGCACGTTGTCGAGAATCTTCGTGACGTTCGTCTCGTCGACTGTCGGTAAACCGTCGGTCATAAACACAAGCATCTTCGGTCGCTCGCGATCTGTTTCACTGAATTGACGTAGCGATGCGAGTAACGACTGGTTGATGTTTGTGCCGCCGACCGGCTTCAATCTTTTTACAAACGCTTCGCCGCGGGCGCGGCCTTTCTCATCAGCCGCGATCAATCCCGCTTCCATCAGGTGTTCTTCACCGGCGAACGAGATGATGTTGAACCGATCCTGCGGTCGCAGGATCCTCACACCGTACAGAAGTGCGGAGCGTGCTTTCTCCATCTTTCCTTCTTCAGCCATCGAGCCCGACGTGTCGACCACGAACACAACGTCCTTCGCTGAGTACTCCTGCTCCGACCAATCGTCTTTGGGAGAAATCATCAGTAGGAAGTAGCCGTGTTTTCCAGCTTCGCGGTGCGTCAGAAGAGTGAGTCCGAAGTCTTCTTTCGAGATGGTGTAGAACAACTGGAAGTCTTGCGGCTCCTTGCCGCTCGCACTCTCGAACGATACGAGCGATCGACGATCGTTGCTGCGCTTCACGTCGATCGCGTGTGTGGGTGAATAAACATTCCGTAGTGGATCTTTGCTTTCCACCTCGACTCGTCCAGCCACCGAGCCGATCTGAGTTAACTGACGGCCAGTGCCGAGCGGATAGCGATACGAAACCGTCCCACCTTCAGCCCGCACGACCTGCGTGTAAGTTATCTCGAGCTTTTTATCGGAGTGCGGAAGGATCGGAAAGATGCTGGCCTGGAAGAGATCCTTGCCCGCGTATTCGAGCAATCCCGGATCTCGCTGCCGGCGAACGATCTCGTCGTAAATCCGGCGTGCTTCTTCGCGAGACCTGACTTCACCGACGAGGCGTCGATCGCCGTCCCAGATTGCGAACTCGGCGATGGAAGCTGATTCGGGAATCGGAAACAGGTACGTGCCTTCGAGTGTCGCGCCCGTGTCGTTGCGAAAGACCTGTTCGACGTGAGTGGTAGCGACTTGGGAGCTGATTTTCGTGTCGATCTTGATTGATTTGATTGGGAGGGCGCGGGGCAAAGGAACTGGTCGCGGGTCTGGACAGCGGCGGCACGGGCCGGGAACGATGACTCCCTGCGCACTGGCGACTGTGGCAAGGGCGCAAAGGATGGAAAACGTCAACAAAACCCGCGTAATTGTTTTAGTTCGCATACGAGATTCTCCGGGAAAATTAACATTGCTGTGAGGTAGAACGGCGCGTTCCGGTGTTTCTTGCACCGAGTTCAGTGCAGCTCCCTTAGTCGTCGATTGAAAATCAGCACGCCCGTCGCCATCATCGTGACCACGAACCCACCGACCGCAAGCGTGGGCTGCGGGCCGAAGTGGTTCGAGGCGGCGCCCGCAAGGATGTTCCCAATCGGCATCGTACCAATAAACGAGAGCAGAAACATGCTCATCACGCGCCCCCGCATCTGATCCGTGACGAGCTTTTGCAGCAGAGTGTTAGTAAGCGCAACCGAAACCACGATCGCGAAGCCGAGTCCGAATAGGAACAGCAGCGATAACGACAGCCGCGAAGACACCGCAAATCCCATGATGCAAATTCCAAACAGGATCGCGCCTCCCATGACAAACCATCCCTTCCTGCTGAAGTCTCCGAGATACGCGACAAGCAGTGCACCGAAGAATGCGCCCGCTCCGGCAGTGCCCATCAACAACGCGAGTCCTGTTTCGCCGAGGTGAAAGATGTCGCGCGCGTAGATCGGCACCATACTAAAGTAAGGCGCGCCAAATAGACTGTTCACAGCGCCGACGATCAACAACGACGAAACGCGCGGCCTGTTTCGAACGTAACGAAAGCCTTCAACCAGGTCGCGCCAGATTGCGCGCTGCTTTTCGGAGGGCGCGAGTGTATTCGAACGGGGTTCCATTCGCACCATCCAAAGTGCCAGCACCACTGCAATGAACGACAAGCCGTTCGCAAAGAAACAGCCCGCGAGTCCAAAAACTCGAAACGCGACACCGGCCAGCGCTGGTCCAACCACGCGCGACAGTTGAAACTGAGTTGAGTTCATCGCAACAGCGTTGGCCAAGTCTTCACGACCAACGAGATCGTACGTCATTGCCAGAAACGAAGGACTCGCCAACGACATACAACAACCAGTGACAAACGAGAAGCCCAACACCATCCAGGGATTCACGAGTGACGTTGCTACGAGTGAAGCCAGAGCAAGGGCGGCGAGTCCGGCGACGACTTGCGTGTACAGCAGTAGTCGCCGTCGATCGATTCGATCGGCGAAGACACCGCCGAGTAAAGTGAGAACAAAACCGGGCGCTGTTGCCATGAAGGCGTCGAGTCCGAGCCAGAACGGTGAGTTGGTTAGCTGCAGGACGAGCCACCCCTGCGCCACGGCCTGCATCCACGTGCCGACATTCGAGAGAAACGCGCCGATCCAAAAGCGCCGGTAGTTACGATGGGAAAGCGCGCGGAACATTCCGCTGCGGCGAAGCATAAAAAGATTTAGCCACAAAAAGGCACAAAAAGCACAAATGATTTTTCCTGTTTAGAGTTCAGCCTTTAGGCTGCGTCTCGGGCTTCACGCCAGCAAAGCTTGAACTCTGAACTTTCACTTTTGCGCTTTTTGTGCCTTTTTGTGGCGCAAGGGGAGGCCGGTGCCGCCGCGGTGGTCGGCGATGATTTCGGCGATGATGGCGAGTGCGACTTCTTCGGGGCTTACGGCGCCAATGTCGAGACCGATGGGAGCGTGAATCTTTCGGAGTTGCTCCTCCGGAATCCCTGCTTCGCGCAGGCGATCGATAACGATCGACGTGCGGCGTTTACTTCCGATCAGACCGATGTAATCAGGATTGGCCTGCACCGCAGCCTGCATGCACTGCTCGTCTTCATTGTGACCTCTCGTCACCACTGCGACTGAAACACCACGTCCGTTTCCCACCGCTTCACGTACTGCGGAGCTCCAATCGCTCGCGACGAGCAGCTCGATCTCTTCTTCAGGAAAACGTTCGCGTTTCAGGAACTCGGCGCGATCGTCGATCAATGTAGTGTGATACCCGGTGAATGCCGCAAGCCGCGCGAGAGAGGCGCCGACGTGTCCCGCGCCGCAAACAACCAGACGCCGCGCGGGTTCCAGTCGTTCAAACAATA
>DATHTI010000002.1:0-2731 GCA_035463335.1 Pyrinomonadaceae bacterium
CTCGATTTACAACGTCAGGATGCACATGCTCAGCCAGGGCGATCGTTTCGATCTCCTGAACCGCATGCCGCGCCAGATGAAGGGACGCGCCGCGGAGAAGCTACCCGAGAAAGAAGAAGAAGCGGCCTCACAACCCGCGTAAATATTCTGAGATTGACGGGAACGGGAAACGGCGGGACGAACTGTAGGGGCGTAAGCTCACGACTCAATTATCGCACCTCCTGTCGCATCGAATGGCTGGGAAATGCTGGCTTTAGCGGGCTGAAAATGGTATAAGCAACACATCCGAAAACGCCCCTGAACTATCGTTCGGTTGACCCCAACTTCCGAACTCTCCCTCGACCGTGCGGGTTTTGCGTTCAACTCCTTCTCAAGGGGGTCTAGATGTCCAAATCACTCGCTTTCGCGGCCATTTTTCTGATCTGGTTTTCGTGTGCCGGCCTCGTTCTGGCCCAAACCGCCACGAATTACACCGATAACCCACGTAACAACCGCGCCGTTGGACAACCAGCCACACCGGAAGCAAAAGCCGAAGCTAAACGACTGTACAAGGAAGGCGTGAAGTACGGTCTGGCTGGACTGTTCCCGCAAGCCGTCGAAATTTTACAGCGCGCCGTGAAATTGGATCCCGAACACGCTGACGCGCACTTTGCGTTGGGCCACGCGTATTTCGACCTGAAGCAGTATCGCAATGCAATTGAGAGTTTGAAGGCCGCGGTCCAGCTCGATCCGAAAGACGCGGAAGCACGCGACCGTCTTGGCCTCGCTCGTGCAATGCTTTGGGAACAGGACAACGCGAAGTTAACTGCGGAACGTCAGAAGTCCGCACCGCGACCTCAGCCAGCCGCCGAGCAGGTGTCAATTAGCGCCAAAGTTCCGGCGACATCGGAAAAATCGCTCGATAAAGCACCAGAAAAGGCAGCAGAGAAAGCCCTGGAAAAAGCGCCCGAGAAAGCTCCTGAAAGCGTTCCCGAAAAAGCCAGAGATACAGCAGATGATGTAAACGCCGCCGCCAATGAATCAGCCCTCACGAAAATCTATCGAGTTGGACCAAACGACGTGCTCGATATTCGCATTAACGATGACGCCTCACAATCAACGCTGTTCACGATCACGGCTTCCGGTTTGTTGGAACACCCGATGCTCGCAGAGCCGCTAGCGGCCGGAGGACTCACTACCGATGAGATCAGCAGCCGGCTTGCCAGCGAGATCAAACGACGTGCGCTGATGGAGAATCCGAAAGTGTCGGTTGGAGTTCGCGATTACGCCAGTCACACGATTCTCGTGAGTGGTCTCGTGAAAGACTCAGGTACGAAAATTCTCCGCCGCGAAGCAATTCCACTGTACGTCGTCGTCGCTGACGCGCAACCGTTGCCGGAAGCAGCGCGCGTTACGGTGCTGCGAAACGAGTCGAGCCAAACGTTTGAGGTGGAGCTGACTGAATCGAGCGAGATGAATCTACTCGTTCGACCAGGCGACGTGATCACGCTGCATCCGAATGTAGCGCAGTTTGTGTACATCGGTGGTGAAGTCAAGATGCCCGGTGAGAAGACTTATCGACGTGGTCTAACTTTGACGCAGGCAATCATCGCTGCTGGAGGCCTTACGCCGAAAGCGAAGGAAGCACGACTCGGACGCGATGATGGCAACGGCTTTTTAGTCGTTACTAAATTTAAGTTGAAAGAGATCGAGTCGGGCAAAGTGCAGGATCCGGCAGTGAAACCAGGCGACCGGATCACGATCAAGGAGTGATCATGGCTGCGAGGGTAAGACAGTTAAATAGGTCAGACGTCACGGCGGATTTGTTGCGCGTGGCTGAGAGCGGTGATGTTGATGAGCTGCGGCGTTTGTTGCCGCGGGTCGTCGATATCAACGCGCGTAATCGATATGGAATGACGGCGCTGATGAAGGCCGCGTTCTTTGGTCATGAGCCGGTTGTGCGCCTGCTGCTCGAACGCGGCGCAGATCCGAACGTAGCGAGAAATGATAGCTTCACTGCACTCGCACTCGCGGCGTTCTTTGGTCACGCTGAGACTGTAAACACTCTCATCGAGTTTGGCGCGCGCACTGAAGCGGTGACGCGTGCCGGTGCATCGGCACGCACATGGGCCAAAGCACGCACCTTTAATGAAGTTGCGCGTTGTTTGGAAACACACGCGCCGAAGCCTGTAACTACTGCGCGAACGCTTGTGCCTGTTGAAGCGGTGCCCGTTGTTGCTAAACCCACTACTGTGAAGACGCTGAAGGATCCCCCTGAGATATGGGATCTGGTCCATGAAGCGCCGCGCAATTTCGATCCACGATCGGCTTTCTTCGCTCGCATCACGTCGATGAGGAAATCGTTCGCGCTGGGTGCGTGTGCGGCCGTGTTGTTGATCGTTGGATGTATGGTTGGTTTGCTGGTGTTGCGGAAGTCGCACGCGGGGAATTTACCGGCTGAGGTTCCACCGGCGCCAGTCGCAACAACAGCAGAGACTACGGTGAGTCGTACGCCGCCGGCACAGGATGTAGTTGAGAGCCCGCCGGTTGAAGTTGTGAAGGACAATCACGTTCGTGCTGTTCCTAACAAAGCACGCATGCAGATACGCCAGCCTCGACCCGTTCCGGTTGTGACTGAAGCGCCGCCGGAAAACGTGCAAAGCAGTGAGGCACCGGCAGTCGCGACGCCAAGATTCGAGTCACCGAAACCGGCGCCGCCGGCCGTCAAGACAAATCCCAACACGGCGCTCAG
>DATHTI010000003.1:0-4764 GCA_035463335.1 Pyrinomonadaceae bacterium
CGCTGCCTCCAAAGCCGCCGCCGCCGCCCCTTCGTCTCCCTGCCGACGAAAGCAGGATCAATATAAATATGATCACGAGTGCTCCGCAGCAGATCGTGGTCATACTCATTTGCGGTGCTCTTTGTAGCGGTTGTTCTTCAACCTCGATCCTCTGGTTCTCTCCGATACCTTCAACACTGAAGCCACGCTTTTCCGCGAGCGTTGCCGCGTATGCCTCGATCGTGTCGCGAATGGCTTTGCTGTAGTTTTGTTGTCTGAGCTGCGGCACGAGTCGCTGGCGCTGAATCTGGCCCACCACTCCATCCGGCAGATCGCCTTCAAGGTGCCGGCTGATTTGCGTGAAGTACTTGCGATCCTGAATCGCGAGCACCAGCAGGAAGCCGGCCTTTTCGCCCTCTGCCGATCCGATGCCCCAACCGCGCGCGACGGCGAGTGCAAAATCAAAAATGTCCTGGCCGCCGGTGGTATCAACCGTCAACACGGCGTATTCGATATTCCCGCGCTCCTTCAGATCGCGATAGATCTGCTCGAGACGTTGTTTTGTATCGCTATCGATGACGTGCGCGTTATCGACGATCGGAGTGAACGGAACCGGAAGCGGAACAGGCGACGAAGGTGTAGTCTGGGCGTTTATTGAAACCGCCAGAAACAAAAAGAACAGGAGGCCGAAGTTGGCCCATGCAAACAGTAGTTTTTTCAAGAGCAAACGCAATAGCGAAATCTCGTCAGTGCCAACCCTCTATCAAACGATGCAGTAAATAGAAGAGGGCAACTCCTCCAAAAACGACAATCGACACCGTGGGGTTTCTTTCTTCTTTATAGTTCACTTCCGGGATCAGGTCGCTCGCTGCTACGTAGAGCGTCACGCCCGCGGAAAACGGTAACGCATAACCAACCGCGTTGTTCACACGTTCCTGGAGCAAAGCGACGCCGATCACACCTGCCAGAGTCGCGGCGCCAACCGCCGCGGTTGCAATCAAAGCCTTCTGGGTCGACCGTCCTGTGGCAAGCATGATCGATGCCACAGTGAAACCTTCCGGCATTTTGTGCAGCAGAATCGCGACAAAGACCAGAATTCCGACTTTGAAGCTGACCAGAAAAGCGGACGCAATCGAGACACCGTCGAAGAAGGTGTGAATACAAAGACCACCGACGGCGGTGTACGCGGAAGACGGGCGAAGGAATGATTCCGGGTGTGTTTCCGCGCCGAAGTGGAAGTGCGGAGCGAGCGTGTGCTCGAAAAACTGTATGGACAGGTAGCCGGCGAGAAGCAGTGTCATAGCCAGTCCGACTGCTTCTGATGACGGCACATCCGGCGAAGCTGTTGTCCAAATGCCGACAGTTTCCGGGAGAATTTCGATAAAGATGGCGGCGAGCATGAAGCCGGCGCCGAGTGCGACGAGGTATTTAAGGAACCGCTCGCCATAGCGGTGAGCGCCTGATTTGACCAGAACGAGCCCGCCGAGGACATTGGCGCCTGCCGCCAGCAAGCCAAAGAGGAGAATCGATGTCATTTGTGAGGGGCCAATATAGTTCATCCTGTAAATTCTGCAAATCTTGTAATCCTGTCTAACGTCTTCACGGGATTTCAAGATTACAGGATTAACAGGACTCGGAAGGCGAACACGAGGCGATCATCTCGGCGAGCTAAACTATTGACACACCGTGGTGTGCAGCGTAGTATCCGGCGTTGGGTGGTCAAAAGTGGTCGGAAGTGGGTCCAACCTCGTAGCAACACCGATCATCAGCAACGCTTTTCCTTTAGGCCACCCACCAACGCTCTCTCGTCAGGTCAGAAATTATGCTGCGAGGAAACTACACGGCGCGAATTGATGTAAAGGGGCGCCTGAAGGTTCCGACAGAGTTCCGGCGGCTGATCGAAGAGAAGCACGGCAAAGACTTTTATATCACGAGCCTCACGGGCGAGTGCGTTCGGATTTACCCGTTGCCGGAATGGGAATCGATCGAACAGAGGCTTTCGTTACTGCCATCGATGGATCCGGCGCGCAGAAAGTTCCTTGATAGAACGAATTATTTTGGTCAGCAAGCCACGATAGACGGCCAGGGCCGCCTGTTGATACATCCATTGCTGCGTAAGAGTGCGGAAGTTTTAGGCGACGTGGCGGTGCTTGGCTACCTGACCTATTTAGAAGTTTGGGAGCTCGACAAGTTCAAAGCTCGCATGCTCGCCGATCCATACACGGAGGAAGACGAGGCTGCGATTGCGAGACTTGGAATTTGACATTGACGGATCTTTGAACGAGATCACGGGGCGGTGGTGATGGCTGCGCCTTTGGGGGGCATGGGCGCGCCCCATCGCCCCGTGCTGCTAGAGGAGACATTGAAGTTTCTCGCTCCTGAGCGAGGAGGTCTCTTTGTAGATTGCACGGTTGGCCTTGGCGGACACAGCGAAGCAATTCTGAAATCCTCCCCCGACACTCGCGTCATCGGAATGGATCTCGACCCCGCGGCGCTCGCCTATTCCCGGCAACGATTAGCGCCTTTCGGAGATAGATTCCGTGCCTTTCAAGCCAACTTTCGCGCCATTAGCCCGGTCCTCCAACAGGCAAATGAGCGCGATCCAAACGGTGTTCTTGCCGATCTTGGTGTCTCTTCATTGCAGTTCGATTCACCTGAACGTGGGTTTAGTTTTCGTTTCGACGCTCCTTTAGACATGCGGATGGATCCGGCGAGCGGAGCCACCGCAGCCGATCTTCTACAGCAACTTTCCGAATCGGAAATTGCCAGAATCATTTTCGAATACGGCGAAGAACGACACTCACGACGCATCGCCCGTCGCATCGTCGAGCGTCGCGAACAAGGGCAGCCGGTAACGACCACCACGGAGTTAGCAGACCTTGTGCGACACGCAGCCGGCGGGCACAAGCGGCAGCAGATTCATCCGGCAACGCGCACGTTCCAGGCTTTGCGGATCGCCGTTAACCACGAGCTCGAAGGGCTGGGAGAGTTTGTTGAGACAGCAGTCGATCTTTTAATTCCGGACGGCAGGTTTGCCGGCATTAGTTTTCACTCGCTCGAGGATCGGATCCTCAAACGCGAGCTGAGAAAACTTTCGGGGCATTGCGAGTGTCCGCCACGGTTGCCGGTTTGTTCGTGCGGCGCGCGGAATGTTGTGGAGGTGCTGACGCGACGGCCCGTGACGCCAGGCGATCGCGAGATTGACGAGAACCCGCGCGCGCGAAGTGCAAAGCTGCGGGTGGCTCGAAAACTTTAACCACAAACTACACAGATGAAACGATTTCCCGAGCATCAACTCAACGCCAAGATTCGCCGCACGCGAGACGTCACCGCGCTTTCGCGTCTCGCACTGTTGTTGTTCTGTGGTCTGGTTCTCGCCGGCGGATTCGTCTTCGCAGCGAAGCAGCACTTCGCCGCCGTGCAATATGGTTATCAAAATGAGAGCCTGCGCACCGAGCGTAAGAAATTGCTGGAAGAGAACCAGCGGCTTTCACTTGAAAAAGAGCGCGCCATCGCGCCGGACAAGCTCGAGCCCGCTGCTCGTCGCCTGGGATTGAAACCCGCGCGACCGGGGCAAATAGGAAACAAGCGGTGAAAATCCGTGTAATCCGTGGCTAATATAAAAGGCGTCCTCATCACGCTACTGGTTAGGGGGATACAAGTAGGTGATGTTGGCACGCCTCGTTGCCCGATCAAAATCCAGACCGGATGTCTCGCCAGGCCGCGCACTTTTCGTCGCGGCTTTTATTGGCTTTTGGATGCTGGTCGTCTGCGCGCGTCTGGTCTACCTGCAATTCTCGCAATACGAAAGTCTCGCGAATCGCGCACGTCAACAACAGCAGAATGCAATCGAGACGACGCCACAGCGCGGCGAGCTTCTGGATCGCCAGGAGCGCCAGCTCGCGCGCAGTGTGCAGACAGTCTCGTTGTTTATCGATCCCGACGGCCTCGACACAGCCACTCTCGATCGCAACGCACAACAACTCGCTCAATCACTCGGTCTGAAGCAAGCAGAGCTCGCGCGTGAGTTTCGCAAAGCGCACGAGGATAAAAAACGCTTCGTCTGGATCGCGCGTCGACTCGATGCGGATAAGGCAGAGAAGATCGTCGCGCTTAATCTCCCCGGCGTGCAAACACAACTCGAGCCGAAGCGTTATTACCCGAACGGATCGCTCGCCGCACACGTGCTCGGTTACGTCGGACTCGACGGCAAAGGTCTCGGCGGCGTCGAACAGTTTTACAACGCGAAGATCTCGGGCGAGCCTGGCCAGCTCTTTCTTGAAAGAGACGCGAGCGGCAAACCGTACGAGGGTTACGAGATCGCTGCCAAGCCCGGCCAGACAGTTATCCTGACGATCGATCAGACGATTCAGTACCAGGCCGAACAGGCACTGCAAGCTGCGGTGCAGCAATCGCGCGCGAAGTCAGGCAGCGTGATCGTGCTCGATCCACGCAGTGGCGAGATCCTCGCACTCGCAAACGCGCCCACGTTCGATCCGAATCGCGTCTCCGATGCCAAGCCGGAAACAAGATCAAACTGGGCGTTGCAAAACATCTACGAGCCAGGCTCGACGTTCAAAGTCGTCGCCTTCTCTGCTGCGTTGGAAAAGAAGCTCGCGAGAGTTGATGAACACATCGATTGCCAGATGGGCGCGATCACTGTCGCGGGACGCGTGGTCCACGATCATAAACCGTTTGGCTCGCTGACAATTACCGAAGCGTTGGAGAAATCGAGCAACGTCGCGGCGATCAAACTCGGGATCAGAGTCGGCGACCCAACGATGT
>DATHTI010000004.1:0-19332 GCA_035463335.1 Pyrinomonadaceae bacterium
CACTTCGGCGCGATTCATGACATGTCAGACTTCGTTCAGGAGCTCGAGCCGCTGACGCCCGAGCAGCGTGGTGAACGAATCAAGGAGAAGATGTTGACGGGCGGCCTCCCGACGTTTGGCCATCCGGAGATCGCGGCAGCGGGCAGAGGCAATCAGGTGCAACAGGATCCACGGCCCGCGATCTATATCGATCCGGTGTTCAAGGCGATCGATGCGGGCCAGTTGAGTATCTCGGAACGGCAGCATGAGCGGCTTGCGATTGCGCGGCTGATTTATCTTACGGCGTTCGTGAATGGAGTGCTGAAGAAGGGGAAGGAAGACAGTCCGCCGTTGCGACTGACTGCGAACACGGATTTTGGTGCGTGGTGTGTGCAGGAAGCGTTGGGAATTGAGGAGGCGGATCGAACGCTATTGACTTACATCTTCCGTGGGTTTGGATGGATGATGGACGCGCGCGAGCAATTACAGCAGAAGATGATCCGGCCGGTGATCGCACCCGATCCGAAGATCGTGCCGAAGTCGAGTGACGATCCGACGATCCCCGACCTCGTCGCCCGAGTTCACCAAAGGCTCACACAACCCGAACCCTTCAAACGAAGTTAGTACACAAAAGGCACAAAAGCACAAAATAACTTTCTGTGCTTTGTGCCTTTGTCTTACATGCCGATGCCTTTAAGGTGATAGCGTTCGGTGTCGTAGTAACGATCGACATCGACGACATTTATCTTTCCCTGCACTTCAGACAAATCCACAAGCGTTAATTCACACGCCGGAGCGATCCCGCGCGCCGAGACCATCGTCCCGAAACGGCCCTCGACCACGGCCTCCGCAGCACGCGCGCCAAACATCATCCCCATGATCCGATCGATCGGGCTTGGTGCTCCACCACGCTGTGGATGTCCAAGCACGACCGCACGTGATTCGTATGGAGTATGCGCGGCGATCCTCTTAGCCAGCACTTCACCGACGCCGCCGAGTCGCACGTGTCCAAACGCGTCGCGACGATCGTCAAGCGTCACCATCTCGCCGCCTTCCGCCCACGCACCTTCAGCCACAACGATCACTGAATAGCGTGGCCGTCGTGCTCCGCGTCGCAGAGGATCGACTTCACCGAGTCGCGCGCGGAGCAGCTCGAAAACGCGCTCGTATCGAAAGGGATGTTCCGGGATAAGAATCAAGTGGGCTTGTCCGGCCACTCCCGACCAAAGCGCCAGGTGTCCGGCGTGCCGGCCCATCACCTCGACGACCTGCACCCAACCATGCGATCCCGCCGGTGTGCGCGATCGCTCGAGCACTTCAGTGACATTTCGGAGCGCCGTATCGAAGCCGAGTGTGTAATCCGTGCCGGCGAGATCCTTATCGATCGTCTTGGGAACGCCGACAACGCGCACTCCTTTTTGTGCCAGAACAGCAGCAACGCCGAGTGTGTCTTCACCGCCGCAGGCAACGAGCGCATCGAGGTTCAGCCGCGCGATGTTTTCGATTACTTCATGCGACCGGTCCGTTGATCCTTCTCCTTTGAAAGGATTCGTACGCGACGAGCCGAGATTCGTGCCGCCATCACGATCCCAACGACGCACCGTCTCGCGATCGAGCGGCAACACATCCGGCAGCGGATTCAACAAACTGCGCCAGCCATCGAATAAACCAACAACCTCGAACCCGAGCTCCGACCCACGATAAACCAGACCTTTAATCGCCGGGTTCAGACCCGGCGCATCACCACCACCGGTCAGAACCCCAACACGCTTTGCTTCTGCCATAGTTTTGATTAAAAAATCCGCCTTTTCCGTGTTAATCCGTGGCTAATTCCTGTCTCATCTACCAGCGTCTTTGATTAGCACCACGTCGCTTGTGATCACGCCGCGCGACGTCACGAGGCTGCCGTCGTTCAACCAGTCAAACGCAAAAATCCTGCCCTCATCAAATTTTGTTAACTGCTTCGGTGCGCCGCCTTCGATCGGTTGTCCCCAGAGATTGTCGAGCCCGCCTGCATGGTCCACGTAGACGACATACTTTCCATCAAGACTCCAGCGCAACGGTGTGTCCCATTGAACCTGTACCGTCTCGGCAACGTCAAATATGTTGAATGTCGCACCACCTTCGAAGTTGATCACCTTCAATCGCCAGCGCGAGTTCTGCTGTGCGTCGTTGTACCAGAACGCGATCAACTTTCCGTCCGGCGAAACCGTGGCCCGAATCGCGATGCCGTCAGTGACTTGTTCCGGCGTACCACCGTCGATTGGCACACGCCACAACGTGTATGGATTGTTTGGGTCAGAGTGCTGAAACAAGATCCACTTGCCATCGGCAGAGAACGTGGGCCAGGTGCTTTCAGTCTCTGCAAACGTCAACTGTTTGGGACTACTACCATCGCGATTGATTCTCCAGATCTGAAAAACACCGGTGCGGTTGGAGTGGAAAACGACGTAACGATTATCGGGCGAAACAACCGGCGCATAATTCCGGCCGCCGGCAGATGTTAGCGGCCTTTCATCGCCACCCGTGGCAGCAATCTCGAAAATGTCAGCAATGCCGCTCGCATCCGACGCATAGAGCACCTTATCGTCGGGTGTTATCGAGATATCGTAATAGCGGCTCATGCCCGGACTGATTGGAACCGGTTTCGATTCATTTTTGCGTAGCAGCCACAGTCGCGAAAGAGTTTGTGTTTGCACGGTGACGAGCGCGCTGCCATCCGCGCGCAAACTCAGCTCACGGTAATCACTGAGATCGCTGGTGAGCGTGCGTTGTGAGCCATCTCGAAAGAGCTGCCAGATCTGCACGAACGCCGCACCGTGGCCTTTCCCCAGCATGATGACGCCACTGCCGTCCGGATACACATTCACACGGCCGAGCTCGTCAAATTTTTGCGGCGACAGAGCAATCGTGCGCTCGGCGCCATTAGCCAGATCCTTTTCAAGCAGTGTTACTGTGTAGCTGGAAGATGTGTCGCCGGTATAAGAAGGAGCCGCACTGACGATTGGTAACATCAACATCTGATCGTCTGCCGACCATTCGGGTCGAGACAGCGGGTCCCAGCCATAGCGCTGCGGCCATTTGCGTGTGCCGGCGATTTGCTCGCCGCTGCCATCAGCGTTCGCCACGATTAGTGAATCGGTTTGCGCCTGGCGATCGAAACGAATAAACGCGATGCGCTTGCGATCGTGCGAGAGCGAAGGCAAGCCTGCCTGCAACTCGAGCTTCATCGCCGCCGCACCGATTCCGAGTAACGGCAAGCGGTAGATGTCGCCCGCGTCGTTGCGCGCGGACTCTGCATAACCGAAATAGATGTAGCTGCCTTCAGGCGAGAAAGCGACGCCGAGATATCGCCCTTCGCGCGGCGCTATGAGCTGCGCGTTGCTATTGATATCGACCTGCCGCAGCCACAAGCTCTCTTTTCCGCTCTCGCCTGTTACATAAGCGACGTACTTGCCATCGGGCGATAGTGCCGCCATCAAAGCGTTTCCGTTCGTCGTCAGCTTCGTGACTTCAACACGCTCGAACGGCACGGGCAGCTTTGGTTCTGTTCGAGCGCGCATCTTGTACAAACCATAAGCCGCGAGTGCGAGAACGATTGCGGCAAGGGCCGCGAGACCGATCCACGTGCGACTACCAGCCGGTTTGTGAATCGTCGTGCGCGCCTGCTTCAACTCGTTCGTATCGACCTTCCGATCGCGTCCGGTTGAAGCGCGCGCATACTCGCTACTCGCCGACACTCCCGTTCCCGGCACGATCGAGCGCTCGAGCATCGAGTTCACTTCCAACTCTCGACGCAGGCTGCGCAGATCGATCGCCATCTCCTTCACGATCTGGTAACGCTCGTTTCTGTCTTTGCGTAACGCTTTTCTGACGATTCGTTCCAACTCGGGCGGCGCGCCTTCGACGTGTTGAGAAATCGGCGGCTGGTCTCGCTCGACGATCGCAACGACCACGTCAGTCGGTGTCTCGCCCGTAAAAGGAGCGCGGCCTGACGCCATCTCGTAAAGCACGACGCCGAGTCCCCAGATGTCCGTTCGTTCATCGACACTGACACCGCGCGCCTGTTCGGGCGACATGTAAGCAGCCGTGCCGATCACGACTCCCGGTGTCGAGTGGAACAGGAGTGTAGGCATTGTCGTGGTGGTCGCGCTCTTGTGGCGCTCGGTGAGTTTGGCGAGTCCGAAGTCGAGGATCTTCACGTAGCCTTCGGGACGGATAATGATGTTCTCGGGTTTGATGTCGCGATGGATGATGCCCGCTTCGTGTGCGGCGATCAGGCCCTCGGCGATCTGAATTGCGATGTCGAGCACGTCGCCGAGTTTCATCGCCTGGTTGCGTATGCGCTGGCGCAGCGTCATGCCCTCGACGTACTCCATCGCGATGAACGGGCGCCCGTCGTCTGTCTCGCCGATCTCGTGGACCACGCAAACGTTCGGATGACTCAGACGCGAAGCGGCGCGTGCTTCCTGCGTGAAACGACGCAGGCGCTCAGGATCTTTACTGACGAATGCGGGAAGCACTTTCAATGCGACACGACGACCGAGGATCGTGTCAGTGGCGAGATAAACTTCGCCCATCCCGCCTTCGCCGATGAGGTTCACGACCTGGTAGTGCTTGATGCGCTGGCCGGGAGTGAGTTTCTGTTCGAGATCGTGAGCAGCGTTTGCGACGGCGGGCGATTCCATGAAGCTGCCGGCGACTTCGTATGAACGAAGCAATGATTCGACTTCCTCGCGCACCTCGCCGTCGCCGTCACAGGCGCGATCGAGAAACGCCTCTCGTTCAGCGCCCTGACGCTCGAGCGCGCCGTCGAAGATCTCTTTGACTCGTTGCCAGCGTTGCGAATCGCTCATTTAACGTTTTTATCCACAGATTACACAGATTGTTTATTGGTATCTGTGTAATCTGTGGATGGCTTTAACTTTCTCCGCTTAATTCGCGGTGGAGCCAGGCTTTGGCCATGCTCCAGTCGCGTTTGACGGTGGCAGGGGAGATTCCCATCACTTCGGCCGTCTCTTCAACCGTTAACCCGCTGAAGAAACGAAGCTCGACAACTCTACTCTGTTGCTCGTCGATCTGAGCAAGTCGAGTCAATGCCTCATCCAACGCGACCACATCCAGATCCTGTTCTTTCACGGGAACTGTCGCGTCTGCAAGTGAAACTTTCACACCCGAGCCACCGCGCTTCGCACGCTTCTTCGTACGCGCGTGATCGACGAGTATGCGTCGCATCATCTGTGCCGCGATGCCGAAGAAGTGTGCGCGATTTTGCCATTGCACGTTGCGTTGATCCACCAGGCGCATGTAAGCCTCGTGAATCAAGGCAGTCGTTTGCAGCGTGTGTCCGGCTTGTTCTCGTCGTAGATAACGCGCGGCCTGCCGGCGAAGTTCGTCGTACACGATCGGCATCAGTTTATCGAGTGCTTCCTTGTCACCGCGACTGTAGCCAACGAGCAGCTCCGTGATGTTTTCCGCGCCGTCCTTCACAGAGGGGAGCATAGCCCCAAAAGATGATTGCCACAAAAAGCACAAGACGGTTTTCTGGGACTTTCGTCCTATCCGCGGCTTGAGCCCATCTTTCACGAACTGTCGCGTTAGTAAGTGAAGGAGTTAAGTTATGAAAAACCAAACTTACAGATTAGTCGCGATTTTAGGCATTTTCTTCGGCTTCGCGGTTGCGAGTGTGCAAGCGCAGGCGCCGAGCAAGGTGGAAGTGAACATTCCTTTCCAGTTCTCCGCGGGCAAGACCACACTGCCGGCGGGCGTCTATAGCATCAAGCGCATGTCCGGCAACACCGTGACGCTCCGCAGTGAGGATGGGAAGTCGAGTGTGATCCTGAACGCACCCGTCACACACAACTCGAGCGATCCGAACGCAGTCGAGCGCGTGGTCTTCGCGAGACACGGCGAACAATTCGCACTCTCGCAGATCTGGCTAACTGCCGACACTGGACGCCAGATTTGGATCGATAAGAAGGGCGCAAAATCCCAACGCATCGAGATCGCCCTGCGCCGCAGATAATATTCCGGTATTTGCCTCGCGTGCGTTCCGAGAGTATTGTGTGCCGCGAGGTGAACCGATGAATCATTCAGTGAAACATTTGGCTCTGATTGCCACACTGCTCCTGGCTGCCGGCTCGGCGGTGGCCCAGGAGCGCGCCACCGTCTTAGCCGGCGCAGAGTTAACACGTGTTGTCCCGACTGGCTTCTACTTCCAGGGCCTCAGCGCACCGACGCAGATGCGCAACTCCGCCGCCGCACGCTTCGGCAAAGACCGCTACGTGATCTCCGGTCTCGTCGATACATCGGGTTACTCCGCTGACGTTCGCGCGAAGTACGTCGGTTTCCTGATCACTGATTCTCCGATCACGCTCAATGGCGAGTCGCTGCAACCCGGCGCATACGGTTTTGGTTTTGGGACTGAAGGAAAACTGACCGTCATGGATCTGGCCGGAAAAGATCTATTGTCCGTCTCGATCACCAACGACAAAGACCTGCGACGACCGCGCCCGTTGATGATGACAGCCGACAGCGGCGGTGGCGTGCGGTTTTACAACGGTAAAAATTACGTCGTGATCGCTGCGCAGTAATTTACAGCGATGCGCCAAAAGATTGTTTCGTTACTTTGTAGTGCTTTACTGGTTCCGTCAGCCCTCTGTGCGCAGTCAGTCGCGCAGACGCCGCCGAAAAAACCGGACCAGCAACCGATGGGTGGCGCTTCAACCGGAGCGCCTGCCACCTACACTTCGCGCCGGACGGCCGGCATCACGGATCCAAGCGCGCCTGTTGTCTTTGAAGACGTAACAGACAAAACAGCCCTCGCAAGTTTTCGTCACCGCTCAGGGGAAGCGGCTAAAGACTACATTTTTGAAACACCCTCCGGCGGCGTCGCGATCTTTGACTACGACTCAGACGGCCGGCCTGATATCTATCTCGTAAACGGATCGACAGCCGCGGCCATGCGCGGTAGAGAGAAGGCTCCACGCGCTGCGCTCTTTCGCAATCTCGGCAACTGGAAGTTTGAAGACGTTACGGATAAAGCTGCTGTCGCAAACGAGCGTTGGGGATTCAGTGTTGCGGTCGGTGATTACAACAACGACGGCCGCCCCGACATGTTTGTCGGGAACTTCGGTGTCTCGCGTCTTTATCGAAACAACGGCGACGGCACGTTCACTGACGTTGCAGAAAAAGTTGGCGTCGCACGCAAGGGTTGGAGCACGGGCGCGAGCTGGGGCGATTACGACGGCGATGGCCGGCTCGATCTCTTCGTGCCGGGTTACGTGCAGATCGATCTCGCGAGCCTGCCGCCGAGTCCGTCTGAAGTTAACAAGGGCAATGTTGGTCAGAACTACTGCCAGTTTCGCGGTGTGCCGGTGATGTGTGGTCCACGCGGGCTGCCCGGCGAAGGCGACACGCTGTATCACCAGAAGGCGGATGGCACGTTTGAAGACGTGAGTGTGAAAGCGGGCGTGAGCGATCCCGAGAAGTATTATGGTTTCAGCTCCGCGTTTGTCCACGTAAATGACGACAAGCTCCTCGATTTGATCGTGGTTAATGATTCGACGCCGAACCAGCTTTACGTCAATAAAGGCAACGGCACGTTTGAGGAGATCGGTTACCCGTCAGGTGTGGCGTTGAATGAGAACGGGCGCGAGCAGGCAGGGATGGGCCTCGCGGTTGGTGACTACGACAACGATGGACGCGTTGATTTTCACGTCACCAACTTTTCTGACGATTCGAACACGCTTTATCACAACGACGGCGACGACAACTTCACGGATGTAACGTTCCAGGCGGGAGTCGGCGAGGTTTCGATTCCGTTTCTCGGTTGGGGCACGAGTTTTCTCGATTTTGACAATGATGGCTGGCTGGATCTGTTTGTGGTGAATGGTCACGTTTATCCCGCCGCGGATGCACACCAGTGGGGCACGAGTTACGCGCAACAGGCGCTGCTGTTTCGCAACATGAAGGGCAAGTTTGAGCGAGTTGGTGCGCCGCCGGGAAATGCGCTCGCGAATGCGTGGCCCGGTCGTGGTCTCGCGGTTGGAGATCTCGATGGTGATGGTCGACTTGATCTGGTAATCAATAATCTTGACGCGAAGCCCGTCGTCCTGCGAAATGTCGCGGCGACGAATAGCCACTGGCTGGGCCTGCGACTGCTCGGCGACGTCACGAAGAAAAGTTCACGCGATGCGATTGGCAGTACGGCTTATGTGACGACGGGCACGGTACGGCAGCGACAAGACGTTCTGAGCGGCGCGGTGTATTGTTCACAGAACGATATGACGCTGCACTTCGGGTTGGGCGCCGCGACAAAGATCGATAAACTCGAAATCAAATGGCCGGACGGGAGCGTCGAAGAATTTGCCGTTTCCGCGGTTGATAAAGTCATCACGATCACTCAAGGCAAAGGAAAGTTGTAAATCCGAGTTCAGAGTTCAACCTTTAGGTTGCTCTTCCCGCAGAAACAAGCTAAAGCTTGAACTCAGAACTCTCTTCCGGAATTGGATCTCATCACGTGCGACGACTCGATTTAAGAAAAGCGCAGGCAGCGCGACTCAACACGATCCGCGACATCAATCGCCAGATCGTCTTGAACTACGTTCGCGAGCGCGAGCCGATTTCGCGCGCCGAGATCGCTCGCGAAACAGACCTACAGCGCTCGACCATCTCAGCCATCGTCGAAGATCTGAAACTGGAAGGACTCGTCGAAGAAGTCGGGGAAGGCGAATCGACCGGCGGTCGCCGGCCCACGCTCCTGAAACTGCGCGCCGCTGGTCCAATCGCGCTCGGCGTCTCGATTACTCCGACGTGCACCACGATCGCCAGCAGCGATCTCGCCGGACGCGTGATCGATCAGGAAGAGTTTCTCACCGACGCTGACAAAACACTCGCGCAGGTGATCGACGTCGTACACGCATTCACCGAGCGCTACCAGGGATCGATCGAGGGCGTCGGCGTGAGTCTGCCGGGCCTTGTCGATCCATCAACCGGCACAGCGCTCTACATCCCTTACTTCCTCTGGCGCGATCTTCCGATCTCGGAAATGATCTCGAACGCCGTCGGTTTGCCGGTCGTGATCGACAACGACGCAAACGCCGTCGCACTCGCCGAGCTGTGGTTTGGGCGGCCCGAAGTCAACGACGCTCGCGACTTCATACTCGTCCTCGTTGCGGAAGGCGTGGGCACCGGAATCATTTTCGATGGGCAGGTTTATCGCGGCCAGCGCGGTGCGGCAGGTGAGTTTGGACACATGGTTATCGGCAGCGGCGCGCCGGTTCCGTGTTCGTGTGGTGGTGTCGATTGCTGGGAAGCTTTTTCTTCCGAGCGTGCGGCCATCGCACGTTATCTGAAACTGTCCGGAGCTTCTCCGAAAACTACTTTCATCGAAGTTGTAGACCGCGCTCTCGCTGGTGAAGAAAATGCCAAAGCTGCGCTCGTTGAAACTGCACGTCAGCTCGGTGTTGGCATCTCGAACCTGATCATCGGATTCAGTCCCGAAGCGGTTGTAGTTGGCGGTGAAATCGCTCGCGCCTGGGACCTGATCGAGAGTGCTTTGACGGAAACGATCGCCAACAGCGTCCGTCGTGGCCTGCCTTCCGCACGCATCCTGCCCTCGACCCTGGGCGAAAAGCCCACCCTGCACGGCGCCCTCAGCCTCGTCCTGGCGAGTAAATTCGCCGCCGCCTTCGCGGCATAGTCAAAACTCACTTCACCATTCATGGTCCAGTGCAGTGCAATTCGATTGTAATAAACAGTAGCACCTCAGTTTGAACTTGACCGAAATTACGCCGAAGGCGTTCGCTAATTTCAGCCCAGGGTTGGAGCGCAGCGACAACCCTGGGTAATGCATCACAATTTCTTCAAACCCTGAAAGGGTTCGTCAACAGCGGAACCCTTTCAGGGTTGTAAACGATTTTCTAAAGCTAACCCAAGGTTGTCGCTCCAACCTTGGGCTGAAATTAGCCAACGCCTTCGGCGTACTTTAAAACTCAAACTGATTCACTACGTAAAAACAATTTTTTGTTGACATGGACCATTCAAAGAGATAAAGTGCGGGCCGTTTCAGCCAGGCTTCACCAGGGTCCTTGCGCAGCACAGGGACTCATTCAACAAGGTAACTTACTGCTGCATTCTAATTTCTCCCCAACCATCACTTAGAAGTAATAACTTCTATTTAAGACATATCGGGCACGGGTTTTAGCTGCTGTTATCTAAGGTCTTCGGCGGTTGCTCATCCGGGGTCTCACTTTGCTTTCTCGGAACTGCTCGTTCAGTTCCCGGGGCCGCAGTGTACCGTCGTAACGATTTTCAATTCCCGAAAGGATGGAAGTGTGTCATGCCGTATACCTCCGAGTGTTTACACAATGCCGAACGCAAAACAATCAGCGAGCGCTGGTGCAAAAATGCGAAACGAAGAATTTTATGGTCAATGTTTTTTCTGATCATCGGGTGCATACTCGCGAGCCCCCAAAACATTTATTCACAGTGGACCACGCCTGACGGGAATGGGAATATCAACAGTACGAATACCGGCAACGTCGGCGTAGGGAACACGACACCAAGATACAAGCTCGATATTTTTGGCAGCGCAAACAATGCGCAGATCCGTTTTGGCATGGACTCCAGCGACTCGGGTGGTTTCCTGTTCAGCATTCAACCATCACACGCCACGTTTGCTGCGGGTGCGAGCTGGAGCAACTTCGGATGGACCGCGAGGGCCCTGAATGCCGCCTCGGTGACCGCCGATAGCGGTACGCTGCGCTTCTATACAAATCAGGGCCTCAGTCCCGGCGCCGGTTTTACTCCCACCGAGCGCATGAGAATTACCGCGGGTGGCTTCGTCGGCATGGGTACGGCGAGCCCCAGCAGCAGACTGCACGTGGTTAGCGGTACAGACACAAGCACATCGATGCTGAGTTTGGATACGGGTGTGCACGGCGGCACGCAGATGTCGGTGGCGGGCACTTCAAACAACGAAAGTGCTTTCGATATGTCAGTCTACCGCGCCGGAGTTTATACGAGCCGTTTTGGAGTTAATGCTGCGGGCACCGTTTATCTCCAGCCAGGCGGCGGTAACGTTGGGATTGGCACCAGCACGCCGGACACGTTTGCAAGGTTGCACCTTTATGGTAGTGGCGGCTTCGGACAGGACATTCAGACCACCACCAATGATTGGACCAGGCTTAGATTTATCTCACCCAGCCGAACGTGGGGATTTTTCCTCGATAGCCAAACCGGAGGTTTGATACCAACCGGATCGTTCGGGCTGTTCGACTACACCGCAAACCTTTTTCGAATGGTGTTCCATACAAACGGAAATGTCGGCATCGGCCAGAACAATCCCGGTTTCAGACTTGACGTGGCCGGCTCGGTCAACTCTTCAGGCTTGTGTCTCAACGGTGTTTGCAAGACAGACTGGTCGCAAATCGGCGGCAGCAGCAGCCAGTGGGCCAACGGCGCCAACAACAGCATTAACTATGTCGCCGGCAGCGTCGGCATCGGCATCCCCTCGCCAGCCTTCTCGCTCGATATCAATGGAGGAGTCAACAGTTTTCGCGCGAAGGCCGCAACGACGTCGTCCGGCGATGCCATTGCTGCATTCGAGAACAACAGCGCCATTCAGATGATCATCCGTGGCAACGGCAGCGTCGGCATTGGCACGACAGCTCCGCTGCAACGACTTCAGATTGGTACGAACACGCCGGCTGCTACGACAACACCTGATTCAATCTCATTAGGTGCTACCTATAGCAGTAGCGCCGGGGCCAATCCAAAGCTGCGACTATGGGACAACAATGCAGGCAGCGTCTATGGCCTGGGCGTGTCAAATGCGCAGTTCGACTTTATGGTCCCAACAACGGCCCGTTATGTGTGGAGCGTAGCCGGCGTGGAAAAAATGCGGCTCGATGAGAATGGCAATATCACCATAGCCGGCAATATCAACTCCAAATACCAGGACCTCGCTGAGTGGGTTGATTCCTCGCAGCAGCTTTCAGCCGGCACGGTCGTCGTGCTCGATGCGAGCAGATCCAATCAAGTTATCGCTGCAACACAATCCTACGACAGTCGGGTGGCCGGCGTGATCTCGCTGCGCCCGGGAATAACACTCGGTGAAGCCAGCGCGGGACGCGTTTTAGTTGCAACGACAGGCCGCGTCAAAGTCAAGGTAGATGCTACGCATGGTCCAATTCAGATCGGGGACCTGCTGGTGACCAGCAATCGAGAAGGCTTTGCGATGAAATCATCACCCGTGGAAATTGGTGGCGTAAAAATCCACCGGCCCGGAACGTTGATTGGCAAGGCGCTGGAATCGCTCGATAAAGGTACCGGCGAGATCCTGGTCCTGTTAAGCCTGCAATAGAGAAACGCAATAAAACTTCAGGGCACTTTCAGAAAAGAGGTTGCGATGAAAAAAAAGAAAACTGCTCGACCGAAGCAGCTCCGTTCGAAGACCCTCAATAAAAGCCGCAAGCACGTGTTGATGGCCGGTCTGTGCGGAATCGCCCTGTTAGCGTTTGCAACGATCGCTGGTCCATGGTCGTCGATGCTGGGGATGGGGAGAATACGTTCGGCGTTTTTCTCTCCTCCGCCAACACTGCCGGGGCCGAACAGTCCTTCCAAGGAGTACGTCTATGCAGGCACGCGACTGATAGCCACAGAAGAACCGAATCCGGTTGTGCTGGCGGCTCCACTCAATGTGGTGGCAGCAACCTTCTCTCAAGCTCGCATCGACGTCACCTGGAACGCTAGTCCAAATGCGCACCACTATCAGGTGGAACGAGCCAGCGTGTCGGGAGAGGCCAACTTTGCAGTGATCAATTCCAACGTAGCTGGGACTACTTACCCTGACACTACAGTCACCAGTATCAATGCTTATCTCTATCGCGTCCGAGCTGCCGATGCGGCGGGCAATCTCTCGCCGCCCAGCAGCATTGACGTGGCGACGGCGATCACCTTTGAAGACGATCCATTCCCGGCGGCGCCAACTCTCACACCTGTAAGAGCGAATCACATCCTGCAACTAAGACAGGCCATCAACGCCGTGCGCCACACGGTGCCCGGCATGCAGGACTACAGTTGGACGCAGGCAATCAATGCCGGTTCCACGCCCATTATGGGCAACGACATCCTGGAGATGCGCACTGCACTCGATCAGGCATTGAACGCATTGAATTTGACGGCCGGCGGATACACGGATTCATCGCTGTCTAATGTCCTGATTCAGAAGATCCACATAACACAGCTTCGCGACCGCGTTAAGTGAGAGGAGAAGAAAAATGAGAAGCGACACCTTTGCTAAGACCATCATGTTGCGAACAATCATTTCGACAGCAGCACTGCTCTTCTTCTTTATCACTGTGGCGGCGCAGCAGCAGCAGTCATGGTCGCCGGTCGATAACGGCAGGACGGCAGCTTATGTGATGTCGTCCGCAACGGCGATGAACGAGATAAATCTCTACAACGGCAGAGTCAGCTTGAAAATCCCGATCGGGACCATTGGAGGGCGCGGTCAGGCGAGCTACCAACCTACAGTCTCCATATCGCGAACATTTGTGCTGCGAAGAGTCAACGACTGGATGCAGGGAAGTGGTCAGTGGTCAGCGCCCATTTTGCAGCTAATCGCTGAGAACTATCAGGACAGTTACGACTTCTCGAACTTTCAGCCGGGACTTTTGCCGGCGGTAATGTTCGGCCGGAAGACGCGCAATGCGAATCCCGGTTTCAGCGGGTCAGTGCCGCCGTGTTCGAAAGTGACCAAGCTCTTTGTGCGCTTGCCGGGCTCGCAGGTCGAGCTTCGCGACAATCTCACCGGAGGTGAGCCGGACTCCTCATTTATGAAGAACCGCGGCCGTGATTGGCATTCAGTTGATGGCAGCGGAATGTTCTTTAAATCCGATACCGACATCATCGACGAGACATGCTCAGATAACCAATGGCTCGCTATGAATGGCGGTAACGTCATTTATCCCACGGGTTATTTGATGATGAAGGACGGTACTCGCTATCGCTTTGTTGATGGCATGCCGAAGTGGATGCGAGACCGCAACGGCAACACCATCAAGTTTACCGGCACCAGCACCGTCACCGATTCGATCAATCGACAATATTCACTGCTCAATGGCTTCACGTATACGGCAACTGACGGCACCGCGAGAACAGTGAGCGTCATCCAGGGGCAGTTATCTACCGCACTGCGTTCAGACTTCGCGCCCGGGGGAGTCAAGACCGAGACGCAGTTATTTCCAAGCATTGCCTCTTCACAACTGCGTTGTGCGAACTGCCCGTTCGACCCCAACGTCGTCAAGGCTATCCGTCTGCCCAATAACCTCGAATACAAATTCTTTTACAACACCTACGGTGAAGTCGCGAGAATCGAGATGCCTTCAGGAGGTGTTGTTGAATATGAGTACGATGGTTTCGTACCCGCAATCGAGTCACCTCAAATTCGGCGATTCGTCACGGAGAAGCGAGTTTATTCCGCGCCCGGTGCATTAGCTGCGAGGCAGACGTTTGTGGTTGGCGGGACCATGCTTCCCGGAAATGTGGACGGCACAATAACTACTGTTAAAACGTTCGATGCCGCCAACAATGTGGTCCGCCATGAGCGGCATACGTTCAAAGGCAACGTGGCCGCTGATGCCAGTTTCACGGGCTGGTATCAAAAATTCGATAACGGGCAGGAAATTGCCGTCGAGATTTTGAACGACACGGGATCAACTGTGCTGGAACGAACGGATAATACTTACGCCACACTGGATATGAATGGCGTTCCGTTTACCGTTCCGGAGGGAGTGCAGACGCATCCGACGAATCTCGATTGCGCGTTAACAGAAACGAAGGTCAAACTCAACGACACAAACCAACTCAAGCGCACGACTTTCAATTACGATGGCCGTACCAACCAAACCGACGTTTACGAGTACGACATTGGCACCGCGGGATCAGGAGTAGCCGGTCCGCTTGTGCGACGGAGCCATACAGATTTTGTAAGCGACACCGCTTACACGTCGACTGCTGGTCCATACCTCATAAGTCTGCCCTCGCAGCAGTGGGTGTCTTCCGATGCGGCAGGCAACAACAAGCTTTCGCTGACTACGTTCGAATATGACGCCTACCACACTAATGACACGCGCCATGCGTTGCTGCTTGATCGTCCCAGCATCGCCGGACTGTGCCTGAAACTCGACGACACTCTTACTCCAGGTTGTTTGCAGGTATCCGATACCAATTACATCCAACGCGGAAACCTCACGCAAACCAACGCTTACTCGAACATCGCCGGAAGTGTGATTGTCAGGAATTCAACTCAGTATGACATCGCGGGAAACCAGGTAAAGACGATCGACGGTCGCCTGAATGCTACGACCATTGGCTACGCCGATGCATTCGGAGTTGCTGACGGAGAAGCTCAGGCCAATGCCGCGCCATCGCAGCTCGGTACGCTGAAGGCCTTTGCTTTCGCCACCTCGACCACCAACGCACTGAACCACATCTCATACGTGCAGTACAACTTTCACAGCGGTCTTCCTGTCGATCAGGAAGATCCGAATGGTGTGATCACCACTGTTGAATACGGACTGGGTGCTGTTGGCGGCGCCGATCCGCTTGATCGGATCAGCAAGATTATTAAGGCTGTGAATAGTGCACCAGCCAAAACGGCAACCAGCTATGTCTATGACGATGCCAATCACATGATCACAACGACCAACGATCTGGCCGCGTATGACGATAAGCTGTTAAAGGAGGAAAAGATCTACGACGGGCTCGGACGCTTTATTGAAACTCGAAAATATGAAACGCCCACGACATACCTCACTACCAAGTTTGAATTCGATGCTCTGGGGAGGCCGAAGCGCACCTATAACCCCCACCGCACCACTGCGGATGAAACCTACGGTTGGACCGACACCAGTTATGACTTGCAAGGGCGAACAACTATTGTCCAAACCTTCGATAAGCTTGGTGCGTCAACCGGTATCACGCAAAACGCGCACAGCGGGACGCTCACTCTGATAACTGATCAGGCTGGAAAGAAGCAGCTAACTCAAACCGGAATACTGGGCATCGTGAAGGTGTGGGAGATCACTCCGGCGGACGCTGCTACGACCACTACTTCATTCGCGGGCCAATCGCTCACCGGTTATCTCACGGAATATGAGTACGACGGAAGAGGAAAGCTGACGAAGGTCACGCAGGGCACGCAAGCACCTCGGGTGCTGGCTTATGACGGCCTGGGCCGCTTGACCGATACCACGTTTCCGGAGAACGGGCACGTGAGTTACGGCTACGACGGGTCTGGAAACCTCAACAGTAAAACTGATGCTCGAAACGTCGTGACCACCATGGTCTATGATTCGCTTAACCGGTTGCAGACCAGGAGCTACAGTGACGGTTCGCCGACTTATACCTACAGCTACGACACCGTGGCAAATTTTGGAGTCGGACAACTGGCCTCCGTAACTTCAAGCGTGTCCACTTATGCAATGACGGATTACGACGCGCTCGGAAGAGTGACCGCAAGCACTCAAACCGTCGACGGCACAGACTACACGATGTCCTATCAATACAACCGAGCCGGCGCACTGACTCTACAGACCTATCCGTCCGGAAAACAGATCAGAAATGAATACGACGGCGGCGGTAGGGTTGCCGGTGTGAAGAAAGAGGGCACGACGTTTTACTACGCCGGAGCGGTCGCGACGGACGCGACAAACCGCATCCAGTATTCAAGCTTTGGAAAGATGCAGGGAATAAAACTTGGAAACGGTTTATGGGAGCACAGTAGCTTCAACTCGCGATCGCAAGCCGTGCAGATTGCGTTAGGCACTTCCATTACAGACTCGAGCAAGCTGAAGTTGGATTTAACTTACGGTGTGCGCGTTGGTCAGACGCTCGATACCACGAAGAATAACGCCAACGTGGAGAGCCAAACGATCACCCTGACTGGCCTCACCCTCGCACAGACTTACACCTATGACGAATTGAATCGTCTCAAATCAGCCACCGAAAAGAAGGGTGCTAATGATACGTGGAAGCAGACCTACGACTATGATCGCTTCGGTAATCGGAGGTTCAATACGACGGCGGGCGCCACCACGTTGCCGGACATCGTTACGAACCCGGCGGTTACAAATCCCACGATCAGTACAGCGAACAATCAAATCTCTTCGGCGGGTTATGCCTACGATCAGGCTGGAAATCTGAAGTGTGATCCTGAGCATCCATGTGTTTCGGGGACAGCCTATTACGCATACAACCCTGAGAACCTAATCAAGACGGCCAACGGCGGTTCCGGTTCCGGTGGTACTTCATACTTCTACGACGCGCATGGCCGGCGCGTTAAGAAGGTGGTTGGTGGCGCTGTGACCATTACAACCGTTTTCGTCTATGACATCAATGGCAAGTTGCTGGCTGAATACAGTGACGCGCAACCGACAACAGGTGGCACGCGTTATGTTACCGCGGATCACCTCGGCAGCTCGCGTGTGATCACAGACAGCGCTCAGAATGTGAAGGAGCGTAATGACTTCTTACCTTATGGTGAAGAAATAGATGCCGCAATTGGGGATCGTTCTACGGTCACGGGATACTCCGCGCCCGACGGTTTACGACAAAAATTCACTTCCAAGGAACGCGACCCTGAAACCGGCCTCGACTTTTTCCAGGCCCGCTACTATGCAAGCAAGTACGGCCGGTTTACGAGTATCGATCCACTGGACGCAAGCGCTAAGCAAGCTGAACCTGACACGTGGAACCGCTATGTCTACGTTAGTAATAATCCGCTCCGGTTTATAGACCAGGATGGACAGATTAAAAAAGACAGAAACGGCAACTACGTCGAGCGTGTAGTGGGAGACAAAGTTTCTACGCACCGTGGGGCGCCGGGAGTAGAATTTCAAAACAAGGAGGTTCGGCTGCAAACGGACAATGGCCGGGAGATAGAAGCAACTCGCCGTCCTAGTGCTTCGTTTGACCACAATACACGGACTTTCAACATCAATGACAATCGAATGAGCACCGATTGCCATGGTTTGACATTTACCGAAGGTAAGTATTGGATCAACAACGACCAGGTCGATACTATCCTTTCGGGCGATAATTATACTCAGCTCGGATCGGGGGATAGAGCCCGCGTTGGCGATGTTGCTGTGTATCGAAACTCAGCCGGGGAGGTCGTTCACTCCGCCACAGTTACCGCAGTTGATTCGCGGGGACGCCCGACGCAGGTTGAGGGTATTGGTGGAATTCAGCCGGAGTCGAGGGCCACTACTCCCGAAGGTCAATATACGACTGACGCGGCGGCGCCGGGCGTTGGGTATTCGACTATTACCTATCACCGTAAACCGAACGAAACTGCGCAGGAACGAGAGCAGAGAGTCCAAACGGTGACGGGCTTCAAGAAGAGTTGAAGAACAAGTGTAGGGCGGCCCTCCGTGGCCGCCCCCCCGGAGGAGCGTTATCGACTTTTGAGGGCAAAGCATGTCAAAGATAATTATCAGCGCGGGACTGGTTATCTGTTTTGTGGCCGTCCTGGCTAAAGGCTCCACTAACGATAGCTTGAATTCAAATTTGCAAGAACAGATGAGCAACAAGTCTGATTCCGAGTTGATCAACGACCTATACTCTCCCCGAGGAGCTCTCGCTGGCGATGAGATAGTGCGCCGTGGCGTGCGCATGATCCCGCTTCTCCTTAACCTCAAAGGCGATGAGCGAACATCTTATGCCTCTGTTGGGCATCATCTATCTGCTACCGCCACGACCGTGGCGACGAACCCGATCGACATCGAATCGGGCCGAGTCCTGACGATGGAAGTAACCGGGATCTATCTGATTTGTGCGATTTACCACAACACCGTGGAATTCGCTCAGTCTCCCTACCTTACCGACCTAAAACTTCCAGCCGGCAAACGGAAGGCTCGAAACACTCCTGACCTCGTCGCCAGAGCCTGGCAGTCGGTGGAGGAATGGAATAGACGGCTGGAGGCTACGACCATCAGGAAGCTGCGCTCGCGCAAAGACGATCCTCTCAAAGGCTCCGGCCTCGCCTTCTGGTAGTCCACCTCAGGAACTCTTCATTAGGTAGTGATTCTGCTTGAAATAACGCCGATGGCGATGGCTAATTTCAGCCCAAGGTTGGAGCGTCAGCGACAACCTTGGGAACCTTTACATAAAAACACGAGAACCCTGAAAGGGTTCGCCAACTGCCGAACCCTTTCAGGGTTCCCATCGCTTTTTGTAAATCGTAACCCGGGTTCTCGCTTCGCTTCGAACCCTGGGCTGAAATTAGACAACGCCTTCGGCGTATTTTCAGAAGTGCACCAGAACTCTTCTTAAAAAAATATTGAC
>DATHTI010000005.1:0-5308 GCA_035463335.1 Pyrinomonadaceae bacterium
CAGTATTTCGTCCAGGTTCTTGGTGCGAAAAATTCCTCGAAGCATGTCGCCTCCGGGAGTGGATTTAGATAAATGTTGATGCGTTAGGAAAGCTTGCGGATTTTGGCATGGAAGTCACTCTGTTGTAAATAGTTGTTCATCCACAGATTACACTGATTACACTGATTCAAATAAACCATCTGCGTAATCTGTGGATAACGAAATTGTGATAGGGTTGGCGTCGTGTTTCCGTTCAGAAACATTCTCTTCCCTACTGACTTCTCGGCGGCGTTGCCGTATGCCACTGCTTTTGCGCGGTATGGCAACGGTCGCGTAGTGTCGTTGAGTGTGCAGGATGCGAAAGAGATCGGTCAGGCTGCGATCGAGCAGGATATCGATCTGATCACGGTGGAGACGCGCGATCGCAATCTACTCACGCGCGCCTTCGGCAGCTCGCTTGCTGAAGACATCATTGCGGAGTCGCCCTGCGCCGTGTTGGCGATCAGGCCGCCGCAGAGAGACTTTGTGAACGGGCAAAGCGAAATTGAACTCAAGCGCGTGTTGCTCGCCACAAACTTTCGCCCGTCGTCAGTCGCGGCGACTCAGCTCGCGACGCAGATGGCGAATCAGTTAGGCGCCGAGCTGCATGCGGTTTACGTTATTGGAGACTATTTCGAACAGATCTCGGTGATGTTTCCTGAAGGCGGGCTGGCGGCGCTGACGCGACTGCGCAGCCACGTGGAGGAACGCATGGCCCACTTGTCACGTGGCGGCGGCGCAACACACATCGTCGAAGGCCGGCCGTACCAGGAGATCGTCAAACTCGCCGACACACTCCAGACGGACCTGATCGTGATTGGGACCGCAATACACGGATCGTTGTTTGGAAGCAGTAACGTGTTGGGATCGGAGATCGAGCGCGTGATCAGGAATGCCCCATGTCCGGTACTTTGCGTCCCCGCCGCACGCGTGATGACGCCGCTACCAGCCCTCGTCACGCAGATCGTCCCGCAAACATAATTTAGCCGCGGCCTAATTCTTCTTCTCGATCGGGCGTTTCTCTTGTTGCCACAAATTCCACCCACCCAACAACGCTGCCGTGTTTTCGATTCCCTTCGTCTTGAGAGCGGCCACCGCACCGGCGGACGTATGTTCGGCCTGTCAAGCACAGTAAGTGACAATCATCTTGTCACGCGGTAGCTCGTTGACGTGGTTCAGGATCTCGCTCGCGGGGATGAGCTTCGCGCCGGGAATGTGTCCCGTGTCGAACGACGACTGGTTTCGCACGTCAACCACAAATGCCTGCCCGTTTTTCAGCATCTCTTCCAGTTCACTGGTCGTGACGCGCCGCACGCCGTCAGCATAAACCGTATCTGAACCGGGTAGAGGCGCGGGTTTGGTATTCGTTTTCGCCGTATTGTCTGCCGCATTGCACGCGGCGAAAATCACCGCCGCTACGAGGATCAACGCGAAATAAAATGTCGAACGCATGAAGACACCTCCAAAGCACGTTACTGTCTTAAACCGCGCCTGATTTGTCAATCTCGTCGAGCGCTGCGCCTGTGGTATAGTCTCGCTTCCCAACGGGAGCTTCTATGATGGAACCGTCGGACCCGATTCAGTGGGCCAAGGTAATCGACCACACGCGCTGTATCGGCTGTCACGCGTGTACAACTGCGTGCAAGTCTGAAAATCTCGTTCCACTCTCCGTCACGCGCACCTACGTCAAACACGTCGACATCGGCGTCTTCCCACAAGCGCGCCGCGCGCACCAGGTCACACGTTGCAATCAATGCGCGCATGCGCCGTGTGTGACTGCGTGCCCGACGACGGCGATGTTCAAGCGCCCAGATGGCATCGTCGATTTTGACAAATCGATCTGTATCGGCTGTAAGGCATGCATGGCTGCCTGCCCGTACGACGCGATCTTCATCAATCCTGACGATCACTCTGCTGAGAAATGTAACTTCTGCGCGCATCGCATCGACATGCAGCTCGAGCCCGCGTGCGTAGTCGTTTGCCCGACGCAGGCGATTCTTGTTGGCGATCTGAACGACTCGGATTCTTATGTCGCACAGATCGTCAATCGCGATACGGTGGCGGTGAGACGGCCGGAGAAAGAGACGCTGCCGAAACTCTTTTACAAAGGCGCGCACCAGGCGACACTCGATCCGCTCGCGGCGAAACGTCCTGAAGGCGGTCTCTTCATGTGGAGCGAGCAACAGGAAGGCGCGGGCTACGTCACGTCCGGTAATCCGAATTTCAACAATTCATCAGCGGCGGCGTTGCTTTCGTACGACGTTGCGCATTCGATCCCGTGGGACTGGCGCGTCAGTCTTTATACCTGGACTAAGGGGATTGCTTCTGGTGTTTACCTGATCGCGTGTTTGCTTGTCTTGCTCGGCGTGCTCAACGTGAACAGCTCGATCTGGCTATGGGCCACGCCGGTGATTTCCGGTGGTTTTCTGGCGCTCACGGGTGCGCTGTTGCTCTGGGACCTCGAGCACCCGGAACGCTTCTTCATGATCTTTACGAGACCACAGTGGCGTAGCTGGTTAGTTAAGGGGGCGTTCATCATCGCCGGTTACACGCTCGTGTTGCTGCTGCACTTCATTGCGAGCTGGGTTGGATCGACGTCGTTTCAGTCGTGGCTGATGATCGCAGGCATACCGTTGTCGTTGATGACGGCAATCTACACCGCGTATCTCTTCGCGCAGGCAAAGGCGCGCGACATGTGGCAGAACCCATTGCTGCCGCCGCATCTCGTTTTTCAGGCGGCGCTGTTGGGTTCCGCCGTGCTGCTTCCGTTTGCCGCAACGGAAAGCGTCATCTTGATGTGGATACTCGCGATCTCGAGCGCGATTCACCTGCTCATGGTTTGGGGTGAAGTATCGTTGACCCATCCGACCGCACACGCGCGGCTCGCGATCTGGGAAATGGTGCGAGGTCGTTACAAAAACGATTTTTGGATGGGAACGATTCTCTCGTTCATAGGCGGGCTCTTGCCCCTGCTCGCCGTGCTCGGAGTTGTGAGCATATCGATCGGCATTGGCGGGGCACCGTTCGCATTAATTGGACTGATGCTCTTCGAGAACGCGTATGTCCAGGCGGCACAATCAGTGCCAATCGCATAACAGAATGAAAGAAACCTTCTACCCGGGCCCGAGCCGTAGCCATCTTGCCGCGTTTCCACCGAAGGAGCGCTGGGACAACTGGACCGAGCTCGATCCGCGCGCGTGGCCGCGACGCAAAGAGCGTCATTACTCGATCGTCCCAACCACGTGCTTCAACTGCGAATCGGCGTGTGGCCTGCTCGCCTACATCGACAAAGTCACGGGGGAAGTTCAGAAGTTTGAAGGCAATCCCGAACACCCGGGCTCGCGTGGCCGCAACTGCGCGAAAGGTCCCGCCACTCTCAACCAGGTGACCGATCCCGATCGCATTCTTTATCCACTCAAACGCGCCGGAAAACGCGGCGAGGGAAAATGGGAACGCACCACGTGGGACGAAGCACTCGACACACTCGCCACCCGCATCCGCAATGCGATCGTCGAAAACCGGCGACATGAGATCATGTATCACGTCGGCCGTCCCGGCGAAGACGGTTTCACTGAGCGCATCCTCGCGGCGTGGGGCATCGACGGTCACAACTCACATACCAACATCTGCTCGTCAGGCAGTCGTGAGGGCTATCAGCTCTGGATGGGCCTCGATCGCCCGAGCCCCGATCACGCAAATGCAAAAGTGATTCTGCTGATCAGCGCGCATCTCGAATCGGGCCACTATTTCAATCCACACGCACAACGTGTGATCGACGGCAAAGCAAACGGCGCAAAGCTCATCGTGTTTGATACGCGACTCTCGAACACCGCGACGCACGCCGATTACTGGGTAGCGCCGTATCCCGGATCTGAAGCTGCGATTTTGCTCGCGATCGCGAACTACCTGATTCAGAACGATCTTTACAATCGTGAGTTTGTTGAGAGGTGGTGGAACTGGGAAGAGTTCCTGGTGGCGGAAGGGACTTTAACCACAGATTTCACAGATTTCCAAAACCGATTAAAACAGATCTACAGCGAGTATACGTTTGAGTTTGCGGCGGAGGAGTCGGGGGTTGAGGCGAAGGTAATAGAAGAGATTGCGAAATTGGTTGCGACGGCCGGGACGAGGTTTTCGAGTCACAACTGGCGCAGCGTTGCATCGGGTGTGAGTGGTGGGTGGATGGTGGCGCGTTGCCTGTTTTTTTTGAATGCGTTGCTAGGCGCGATTGCGACGGAGGGCGGTGTTTATCCAAACGCGTGGAACAAGTTTGTGCCCCGTCCGATCTACATGCCGCCACATCCGAAGATGTGGAACGAGATCACGTGGCCGCGCGAGTATCCGTTGTCGATGAATGAGATGTCGTTCCTGTTGCCGCACCTGCTGAAAGACGGCCGCGCGAAGCTCGACACTTACTTCACGCGCGTCTACAACCCTGTATGGACCAACCCGGACGGCTTTTCGTGGATCGAGATGTTGACCGATCCGGACCTCGTCGGTTGTTACGTCGCGCTCACGCCTACCTGGAACGAAACTTCTTACTACGCCGACTACGTGCTGCCGATGGGTGTCGGTTCGGAGCGACACGATCTTCACTCATACGAGACACACGATTCCCAGTGGCTCGGTTTTCGCCAGCCGGTGATGAAGGCCGCGCGACAACGCGAAGGCGACACGATCGACGACACGCGCAAAGTGAATCCGGGCGAGGTTTGGGAAGAGAATGAATTCTGGCTCGAGCTGACGTGGCGCATCGATCCTGATGGCAGTCTCGGTATTCGACCCTTTGCGGAGTCGAAAAAGAATCCCGGCACACGACTGGGCGTCGATGAGTACTACGAATGGATCTTTGACAACTCGGTCCCGGGTTTGCCGGAGCGCGCCGCGGCGGAAAATCTGACGCCACTCGAATTCATGCGTCGCTACGGCGCGTTCGAGGTCAAGGAGAAGATTGGTCGAGTTTACGAGGAGGCAGTTCCGGCGGCAGAGCTCGATGATGCGCGCGAAGATCGTTTTGGCAGAGTGTTCACGCGGGCGGCGAAACCGCCTGGTCCAAATATCGTGCCGCTGCCGTTGCCTGATGGTGATGAAGATGGACGGCGTCTTGTAGGCATCAACGACGATGGAACGATCAAACGTGGTTTCCCGACGCCGAGTGGAAGGCTCGAGTTTTACTCGTCAACAATGAATAGCTGGGGTTGGCCTGAGCTCGCTATACCGGTTTACTTCAAGAGTCACGTTCACAAAGACAATCTTGAAGAAGGACAGACGATCCTGATCTCGACGTTTC
>DATHTI010000006.1:0-12562 GCA_035463335.1 Pyrinomonadaceae bacterium
ACGAACGGCATTAGCTTCAAGAGCGTCTTTAACCACAGATTACGCAGATTGTTTTACGGATTCTGTGTAATCTGTGAATAAAGAAAACCCTCTCTGTGAATCACAAACACTCAGCTCGTATTTGCGTGCCCGTGTGTGAGAAGGATCTCGACGCATTGCGGCGGACGTGTGAGTGGGGTGATTTCATCGAGCTGCGGTTAGATTGTCTCGAAGAGATTCCGAACGATGTTTCCGAACTTATTCGATCCCTCGCGCGCCCAGTGATTCTCACACTTCGTCCCACTGAGCAGGGCGGGCATCGCAAATTAACTCTCGAAGAACGACAACGTTTCTGGTCCACAGCTCCGCGCGGTGAGTCGATCTGGTGGGACATCGAAGGCGATCTCGTCAACGATCTCGAACCTGATTGGTCACACGTGATCGTCTCGCATCACGACTTCTCCACTATCCCAAACGATCTGGAAAAGATTTACGATCGTCTCGCGCACACGCCTGCCGCAGTCATAAAGATTGCAGTCCAGGCTAACGACATCGTCGATTGCATCCCAGTCTTTCAACTTCTCGATCGCGCTCGCAGTGAAGGAAGAGAAATCATAGCGATTGCGATGGGGAACGCGGGAATCGCAACGCGCGTGCTTGGCCCATCGCGCGGCTCGTTTCTAACTTATGGCGCCCTGGACGACGAGAGCGCCACCGCACCAGGCCAGGTCGACGCTCGCAAGCTGCGCTCGCTTTATCACCTCGACACTATTGACGACGAAACGATGATCTGCGGACTCGCAGGTCTGCCGGTGATGCACTCCGTCTCGCCTTACATTCACAACACTGCCTTCGTCTCACAAGCACTGAACGGAGTTTACCTTCCGTTTGAAGTACACGACGCGATCGAATTCTGCAAACGCATGGTCCACCCACGTACGCGCGAGCTGAGCTGGAACCTGCGCGGCTTGAGCATCACTGCTCCACACAAACAAACGGCGATGGAATGCCTCGACTGGATCGAACCTGAGGCGAAAGAAATCGGAGCTGTTAACACCGTTGTGGTGGAGAACGATCGACTGTTGGGATATAACACTGACGCCGCCGGCTTGATCGCTCCGTTGCTTAAACGATTCTCGACTTTGGATGACGCGAACATAGCGATCATCGGCGCCGGTGGGGCTGCGCGTGCTGCAATCTGGGCACTGCAACGACAAAAAGCCACAGTGACGCTGTTTGCGCGTAATGTAACTAAGGCACGCGCGCTTGCTGACTTGTTCGGGATCTCGTGTACGTCGCTGGCAGAAGCGAGCTTCGCCGGGTTTGACCTTGTCATCAACACAACGCCCGTCGGCTCTGGAGCGCAGATAGATCAGTCTCCAGTAACTAAAGAGCAATTATCAGGCAGCCGGTGCGTCTATGATCTCATCTACAATCCTGCGAAGACCTTACTCTTGCGCGAAGCCCACGAAGCTGGATGCAAAACGCTGGGCGGCCTCGAAATGCTGGTTGCTCAGGCGGGATTGCAGTTTGAGTTGTGGACAGGAAAGAAGTTTAGCGACGAATTTTCGGGGATGACTCCGGATTTTATGGCATAGGCCCGTTCGCAGCTCGATCAGTCCATTTGGTCACAAAGTTCTCCCTTCGGTGTTAATCAGGCGTTATAGTCGGGATTGCTCGGTGTTATATTGCTCAGTACCTCCAAACGTCCCGCGCCGTCAACCCAATGAGCTGTCATGGATGATACAGAATCGATACTGTCCAGACGTTCGGTGCGTTACGCACTGATCTGGGGAGTGTGGACGATCGTCACGCTCTTCTTTACTTCCCAGGTTTATGTGTGGTCCACCGTGGCGTCCTCCGCGAGTGGGCAGCAAAGGCGCTTCGGCTATGGCCGGGAATTCCTTGGTCAGGCGTCAGCGTGCTATCTGTGGGCGCTCGTTACCCCGCTCGTTCTCTGGCTCGCGCGCCGGTATTGCCTTCAGCGCCATAACTGGTTGCGCCGCGTGGCTTTTCATTTTGCCTTTAGCCTAATCCTGAGCAGCGTCCTACTCGCGCTTCATTACATTGCCATGATGGTGATCTTTGAACGCTCCGGTATGATCACACCGGCTCGCGTCTTTGCTTTTTCTTACTACAACCTTGAAAAGTGGCTGCTGGTTTACTGGGCGATGCTGCTGATGAGTAACGCGTACAGTTACTACACCAGTTACCGCAAAGGTGAGCTGAAAGCTTCCGAGCTTCGCACACAGCTTGTGCAGTCGCAATTGGAAGCCCTCAAGATGCAGGTGCATCCGCATTTCTTATTCAACACGCTCCACTCGATCTCGGCGCTGTTGAGCAAAGACACCGAAGCCGCGCGCCGGATGATCACGAGGCTCGGCGATTTCCTCAGGCTCACACTCGAGAATTCCGGATCGATGGAAGTAACCTTGCAACAGGAGATCGAGTTTCTCAACGGCTATCTCGAAATCGAGCGTATTCGTTTTCAGGATCGACTCACGACTGACATTCGCGTCGATCCCGAAGTATTGGATGTGCGCGTTCCGAACCTGATTCTCCAGCCGATTGTCGAGAACGCGATGCGTCACGCGATCGGAAACTCGGGGTCAGGTCGTGTTGAAGTTACTGCGGCACCTCGGAATGGCGTGGTCCGGATTGAAGTCAAAGACAACGGCCCCGGCATTGATGCGGAGAAGATTCTCGAATCGCGGCGCGGCAAAGGATTGGGATTGGCAAACACACAGGCGAGGCTTGCCGGACTCTACGGCGCCGCGGCGCGATTCGAGATGCTTAACAATCCTACCGGAGGCCTGGTCGTCGCCCTCGAGATCCCGCGTCAGACTTAACAATTCTTAACAATTCGGGCTTCTGCCTTCGATTATCTCGCACCGAAATTCACTTTCTCGTTGATCCTATCTCAAGCACGAAACTTCGCATCCAAATTTGTCGTAACCAGCCGATGAGCGTCACAACTGATTTGACTGTGGTGTTCATCCACTGAGTGACCTCACTCACACGTTCATTGCGTTATTCACGTTCTTGTTAGGAGGCAAAGTGACGAACGCAAGGAGTATTCGCGCGTTGGTCGTCGACGATGAACCACTCGCTCGCGAGATGATTCGCGAGATGTTGGCAGGGGATTCCGAAGTCGAGATAGTTGCGGAGTGTGCGAATGGTCGCGAAGCAGTAGACGCGATCAAGTCGCTAAAGCCGGACCTTGTCTTTCTGGACATTCAAATGCCCGAACTGGGCGGGTTCGAGGTGCTCGAGTCGCTCGAGCCACAATCGACTCCGTACATCATCTTCGTGACTGCCTACGATCAATATGCCGTACGCGCCTTCGAGGTCCATGCCTTCGATTATCTGCTGAAGCCTTTCGATCACGAGCGGTTTGACGCCGCCTGGCAACGAGTGAAGGACCAGATCAAGCTCGATCAGAGCGGCGAGAGAGACCGGCATATTCTTGCCCTGCTCGAAGAGCTGAAAAGTGGACCGCGCCATCTCGAGCGACTGGTGATCAAGAACGGCGGTCGAGTTTTCTTCCTCAACGTGCAGGACGTGCACTGCATCGAGTCGGAAGGAAACTACGTCCGCGTCTACGACAACCAGAAAGGCTATCTGCTACGCGAGACGATCAGCAGTTTGGAAGAGCAACTCGACCCGCGGCAGTTCCGGCGGATTCATCGTTCCGCGATTGTCAAGATAGATCGGATCAAGGAGATGCAGCCGTGGTTTCACGGCGAGTACCGCATCATCATGGAAAACGGCAAAGAGCTCACCCTCAGTCGCAACTACCGCGCAAACTTCCAGGGTGCCGTCGGCAACGGCATCTAGACCACAAAAAGGACAAACCAAGCCCACAAAACGCACAGAAGTTTTGGGGTTGTCTCTTTGTGCCTTTGTTCTTTTGTGCTTCTTTGTGGCCCTTTTTGCGGTTAAATACCGCTCCATCCCAAAAATTAGCCGTTCCGTCACACAGCTGAATCTTTCCGTGATATCTATCGGTATATTGTGTTCGCAGCCGCACCAATGACTCCCCAAAGTCAGCCCAGGCGGTAATCGGCTGCGCCGCAAATCTCTCGGAGGAAATATGACAAGCGAATCAGTTCTCGGGTTGGAAGAAAACAGGGGAAGCTCAGTCGAACAAACCCCCAAGGATGCGACCGTTGATGTACGGCTGAACACTTTGCGGGAAACGGTTCTGCAACTTCTGGACGAAGTCGAGTCGCTGGCCATTTCAAGGCCGGTGGATATCAAGCGGGGCGCGTGTTTTTCAGACGAGGTCAGGCAGTTTGAAGTGAGTCTCATTCGCACAGCGCTCGGCCGCACGTCGGGCAGCCAGACGCGCGCAGCGAAGCTGCTGGGGCTTAAGCCCACGACGCTGAACGCCAAAATCAAGCGCTACGGCATCATGGCGTAAGTCACGTCCGGTGATTGTTCACTGCTATACTGAGAGCGGTGGACGATCGTTACAGCAGACAGATTCTCTTCAGTGGAATTGGCGAGGAAGGACAGCGACGGCTGCTGGCCGCGCGAGTATTGATTCTCGGTTGCGGTGCGCTGGGTTCGGCCCACGCTGAAACGTTGGCGCGTGCGGGTGTGGGCCACCTGCGCATCGTAGATCGCGACTTCATCGAGCCTTCAAATCTCCAGCGGCAGACGATGTTCACGGAGAGTGACGCTGAGAAGCGTCTGCCGAAGGCCATCGCCGCCGCGAACCACCTGCGCGAAATCAATTCCGAAATCGAAGTCGAACCTCACATCATCGACGTCAACTATTCGAATATCGAGCGTCTCGTCGAGGCGTGTGATGTCGTCATCGACGGCACTGACAATTTCTCCACGCGTTACCTCATCAACGATGCCTGCGTGAAGCACGACATAAACTGGATCTACGGCGCCGCTGTCGGGTCGTATGGCGTGACGATGACCATTCGGCCACACCAGACGGCCTGTTTGCGTTGTGTCTTCGAAGAAGCTCCGCCGGCCGCGAGTGCGCCGACCTGCGACACGTCGGGAGTAATCATGCCGATCATCAACATCGTTTCGGCAGTGCAGGTTTCGGAAGCGCTCAAATTGATCACCGGACAGATCGACGCATTGCACGGATCGTTGATGCAGTTTGACGTGTGGCAAAACGAGTGGAGACGAATCGGAACACGTAAGCAGCGCGAGGATTGTCCGGCGTGTGGTCTTGCAATTTACGAGACGCTGTCACGCGCAGACGAAGGCGCCGCAGTGCTTTGTGGCCGCGATGCGATCCAGATCTCTCCGTCACAGCCCACGCACATCAACTTTTCTGCGCTCGCCGAGAGACTCCGCCGCGCTGGTGAAGTTAAATTCAACGAGTATCTCCTGCGCTTCAAGACCGGAAACTTCGAGCTCACCGTCTTTAAGGATGCGCGCTCAATCATTCGCGGCACAGACGAAATCGCCACCGCTCGCTCGCTTTATGCCAAGTACATAGGAACGTAGCTAACAGATGATCATCAAACGACTAACCACCCTCGCAATCTTGTTTACCTTTTTTGTTTTACCTGTACAGGCCGGTCAACCGGTTGTTTGGGAGACTGCCGGGCGCGCGGAGCTGCTCAAAGGCGACTCGCGCGGAGTTTCGATTAGCGACACCGGCGTGCTGATGCTCGCGCCAAAGCTCAACGAAGTTTTTAACACGCAGCAAACGTATGTGTGGTCCAGTGCGATCGATAATCAGGGCAATGTCTATCTCGGCACCGGACACGACGGCAAGATCTTTAAAGTCTCAAACGCCGGCACTGGCTCGCTGCTTTACGACGCGGCAGAGTTAGACGTGACTGCACTTGCGATTGCACGTGATGGTGCGATTTACGCGGGCACCTCGCCGGACGGCAAGGTTTACCGCATCACTGCTGACGGCAAGGCCGATGTCTATTTCGATCCGACCGACAAGTACATCTGGTCGCTGGCAGTCATGACTGACGGCTCGCTCGCGGTTGGCACAGGCGACAGTGGCAAGCTTTATCGTGTGCGAGCGGCAAATGCAAATCCGGAATCGTCTTTACTCGTCAGTACAAATCAAACACACGTCATCTCGCTGGCAGTAACGGCGCAAGGTGATCTGATCGCAGGCACTGACTCGGGCGGCCTCGTTTTGAGAGTCTCGCCGGAAGGAAAGACGTTCGCTCTCTTCGATACTCAATTGCGAGAGATTCACGCGCTTGCTCCGGCGGCCGACGGATCGATCTACGCTCTCGCACTGAGTGACGCGGCTGCGGCAACACGTGCACCTTCGACACCCGTAGTCGTGCAGCCGCAACCCTCGGAAGGTGGTACGCCAACCACATCCGTCACCATCACTGCGATCGACGAGAGTGGCGCGCCGCTCCAGGGGCAGTCGGGCCAGACACGCAGTCGAAGCGACGTTTCAACCGCGCGCAGCGCTGTGTTTCGCATACTTCCTGACGGCGCGACTGACGTCGTCTGGAGCTCACCAACGGTAACAGCGTTTGCGATAGCGCCGGCCCTGCAACCGGGCAGTGTGCTGATCGGCACGGCTGACAAGGGTCGCATCTACTCGGTCACGAATGATGGTCGCGACACGCTGCTGTTGCAGTCGCCCGAAGGACAGATCTCGTCATTGTTTGTCAGAAACGATCAGGTTTACGCGGCTTCGAGTAACCAGGGAAAGCTGTTTCGTTTTGGCAACGAGCTCGTTACTGAAGGCACGTTTGAATCGCCAGTCAGAGATGCAAAGCTGATTGCATCGTGGGGCCGCATTTGGTGGCGCGGCAATGGCGCGGTTGAAGTGCAAACGCGGACTGGCAATGGTGAGCGACCCGATGCTACGTGGAGTGATTGGAGCGCGGCTTACCGGAACCCGGACGGCAATCAGATCTCGAGCCCGCGCGCTCGTTTTATCCAGTGGCGTGCGACTGTTCGTGCGTCAGGTTCGGCCGGTGCGCTGTCGTCGGTTGAAGATGTGAGTGTCGCTTACCTGCCGCGCAATGTGGCGCCTGAGGTGTTGTCGATCACGGCGTTGCCGATCGGCGTTGGTTTGCAGCAGATCGCGCAGGTTATGGTGGATCCGAATGTCGAGTCGTCGGGGTTGGATCCGTCGGTGTTTGGTCCGGTAGCGCAGGTGCCGCCGAGGCGTTTTTATCAACGAGGTGCGCGGTCGTTTCAGTGGCAGGCGGAAGATCGAAATTCCGACACGCTGGAGTATGCGATCTACTATCGTGCGTTGAATGAGCAGACGTTCCGTCTGTTGAAAGACAAGCTGCGCGACAACTTCTACACGATTGATGGCGCGACACTCGCAGATGGTCGTTACGTCATCAAAGTCGTTGCCTCAGACGCGCCTGACAATCCGCCGGGACAGAAGCTCACGGGCGAGCGTTTGAGTGAGCCAGTCGATATCGATAACACGCCACCGGTTGTCAAAGTGATGGGCCAACCGCAGCTTAAGGGCGACTCGGTGCGAGTAGTTTTTTCAGTTGACGATGCGACGGGGAAAGTGAAGAAGGCGGACGCGAGTCTTAATGGCGCCGCGTGGTTGCCGGTCTTTCCGGATGATGGCATCGCCGACAGCGGCCACGAAGTCTATTCAATAGACTTCAGCAGCCTCAGCCCCGGCGAACACACAATCTCGCTGCGCACCTTCGACACCAGCGGCAACATAGGCACGCTCAGCGTCACGATAAAACGTTAGCCACAAAAGGCACAAAAAGCACAAGATATTTTTCGGAGGGGCGAACCGTTAAGCGGTTAGGCGCCTCCAATTCCCTTGTCATTTTGTGTTTTTGCGCCTTTCTGTGGCTAAACTCTTTCGGGCTCTTTCGCACGATAACGTGCGGCTCAATTCGAAACCGTGCGAATTTCCGCGCGTTTTGTTAGACTTTTCGTCCGAAAATACGTGGCACCTGTCTTGCAGCCTCCTGGTCAAGCGCAACTCCTTCTCCCTCCTGCGCAGGAACTCGGCACGAAGGAGAAAAGGTTTGAAATGATTAAGCTACTGCGACAATTACTACTGGTTATTGCGATGCTCGGCGTGGTGTCCGCCGGTGCGTTTGCGCAGCGCAAAGACCAGGATAAGAGGAGGCCGCCTAAGGAACCGGCGAAGGTTATTACCAACGACCGGAAAGACCAGCGGCCGCCGCGAGATAACAACAATAAACAACCTCCCAAACGAGACAAACGCGACAGACCTGACTAAAGACGACCCCAAAGGCAGAAACCAAAGCGCCCCAAAAGCACAAAAGCCACAAATTAGATTTTGTGGCTTTTGTGCTTTTTTGTGGCTCGTCGTCTTTCTGATACTGTAGCGCCTCAACTGGATGACGACGTCTCGACCAGCTCCCGTAAAGACAGTTCTAGCCTTCGCTGCGGTTTATGTGCTCTGGGGCTCGACCTACCTTGCCATCCGCCTCGCAATCGACACTCTGCCGCCGTTCCTGATGACTGGAACCCGGTTCACGCTCGCGGGTCTGATTCTTTTCACTTTGGCAGTGCTTAAAGGTGAAAGGTTTATTCCGCCGCTCCACATGTGGCGACGTGCGTTGGTGATTGGCGGACTGCTGTTGCTTGGCGGAAATGGGGGCGTGACCTGGGCGGAGAAATACGTTGCCACAGGTCTGGCGGCGTTGCTGGTCTCGACTGAGCCTTTGTGGGTAGTGATACTCAACTGGGCCATAACCCGCCAGCGCCCAAATTGGAAAGTATTACTTGGAGTGCTGATCGGCCTCGTCGGTGTCGCAATGCTTGTGGGTGACGGGCTGAGAAGTAATGGACATTCGAAATTCACCCTGATTGCTGGCGGTGTGGTTTTGGTGGCGGCATTTTCGTGGGCGGCAGGATCGGTCTACTCGAATCGCCGGCCGCTCCAGGTATCGACGTCGATGGCGGCGGGAATGCAGATGCTTTCCGGTGGCTTTTTACTTTTGCTTCTGGCCGTGGCCACGGGCGACCCGATGCGTTTGGACCTCGCGAACGCTTCGTGGACTTCGATTGGTGCGTTCTTCTACTTGCTCGTATTTGGCTCGCTTGTTGGTTTCACTGCCTACAGTTGGTTGCTGAACAACGTGACCCCCGCACGCGCTGCGACCTACGCGTACGTGAATCCCGTGGTGGCGGTATTCTTAGGCTGGCTCATCGCAAGTGAGCCACTCACGCGGCAAATGTTAATCGCCGCCGCAGTGATCATCAGCTCCGTAATCCTGATCACCACCTTCGGGCGCGAACACACCCCGACCCTCCACGACTCGGAGTGCCCGACCCCACCCTGCGCGTGAGTGGGGCATTCTTTGGCCACAAAGAGGCACAAAAGCTCAAAAATTGGTTTCTGCTGTTTTTGCGCTTTTTGTGCCTCTTTGTGGCTAACATTCGGCCAATGTGCGGGCGAGGAGGAGAGATGGGTTGTCGGGTGATCCAATTGGTGGCTCATGATTCGCCAGTTTCGCCATCACTTCCGCAAGGATCTTAGTAGCTTCGTCATCGTCGCCACGCTTGACGACATTCACCAACTGTTCGCCAGGGTCGAGTCGTTCAAGCAAGACGGCGCCGACCTCGGACTCGTAGACCCGCACCGCTCCCTCACCGGCATATGCCTTGAGTACCGCACCTGAATGCGACTCATCGCCCGCTTGCTTTGTTATCTTGAGCACCACGCGTACACCGTCGCGCACTCCGAAGCCGAGCAGCGACGTTGGTGTTTCGCTTATTTCGTCCAGCGTGACGTTCCACGCCATCGCTTTAGATTGCAACCGGTGCATGACTGATCTTTGCTCGTCCGAAGGCAAACGGGTTATTTTCGACGAGCATGACTCGTTCGGAACAGCTTGACAAGCAGATCGCGCGGTTGAGGCGCAGGGGAGAGTTTCTCAATGCGATTAGTAGGAAGTATTGGAATGCGCGGAGAGTGATCTTTGTTGCGGGCGCTTTGCTGGCACTGGCGTTTTGTAATTTCGCCGGCAGCAAGCTAGCCTGGTTTGTCGCGGCGCTAATCGCGATCGCCTTTTCAATCGTCACCATCTTTCATACACGAGTTCGCGACAGCATCACGCGGAACTCACTCCTGATCGACATCAAACAAGTCCAGATTGCGCGCATCAACCTGGATTGGGATCGCATTCCTGCGACAGAGCCGCATCCTCCCATCACAGGCCATCCATTCGAGAGCGATCTCGATATCACCGGCGAGCGATCGCTGCATCGCCTGATCGATTGTGCTGTCACTAAGGAAGGAAGTGAGCGACTGAAATCGTGGCTACTCAATCCTCGCCCCGATGCCGAGTCGATGGAGCACAAGCAAACTCTCGTGCGAGAGCTGAAGGACCACTCGGTCTTCCGCGACAAGCTGCAATTGTTGTCGGCGTTTGCGCGAATTAGCACCGCTGGACCAACAAAGCGTCCCGGCCATTGGAACTCGAAAATCCTCGTCGACTGGATCCAACAAGGCGGACCGAAGCAGTCTCTGCTGCCGACGCTCCTTCTTCTCACGGCCCTGGCAGTCCTGAATGTCATCTGCGTGTTGCTCTGGTACTACGAGCTGATACCGCGCATCTGGCCCCTCGTGTTTCTGATCTACGTAGCGGCGTCGCTCCTAAACCAAGCGAAGATTGCGACTGCGTGGAGTGAGCTACAAGAGCTCGAAAAGGCGTTGACGCACTTCAAAGCGGTTTTCCGTTACCTTGAATCGCGCTGTTATCAAAACACGCCCGGCCTGGCTGAGATCTGTTCACCGTTTGGCGAGGAAGGTAAACAACCATCAGTCGAAATTCGAAAGCTCGGTCGTCTTGCCGCCGCGCTGGGAGTACGCACAAATCCACTATTGTCTTTATTGTTCAACGCACTCCTGCCGTGGGATTTTTTCTTCAGTTACAGGCTCGACCTGGTCAAGAGGGAGATCGCGCACCTGCTGCCACGCTGGCTCGATGCATGGCACGAGCTCGAAAGTCTGAACTCGCTCGCAAACTTTGCTTATCTCAATCCGAATTACGTGTTTCCCGTGCGCAGGGCCGGAGTTGATCGCATTGCCGCACGCAATCTCGGACATCCGCTCTTGAAGCCCGAGTCGAAGGTCTGCAACGACTTCGAGCTGGACGAAGACCAACGGATCGTGATTCTCACGGGCTCGAACATGGCGGGCAAAAGCACGTTTCTGAGAACCGTCGGCGTCAATCTCGCGCTTGCTTATGCCGGGGCGCCAGTAAATGCTTCGAGCATGCAAACCTCATTGTTTCGACTCTTCACGTGCATTAAAGTTAGCGATTCAGTACAGGACGGGCTCTCATATTTTTACGCTGAAGTGAAGCGGCTACAGGCGCTGCTTGCGGCGACGGAAGTCAATGATGAGCTACCGGTGCTGTTTTTAATCGACGAGATCTTTCGTGGCACGAATAGTCGTGAACGACTGATCGGGAGTCGATCTTATATTCGCAGGTTGTCACAAAGCAGGACGATGGGTTTGGTCGCCACACACGATCTCGAGCTGATCAAATTAGCGGACGAGATACAAGCCGTGACAAACTATCACTTCCGCGAAGAGGTGCTCGACAGTAGGATGGTGTTTGACTATCGACTACGACCCGGACCATGCCCGACGACGAATGCGTTGAAGATCATGCGTCTTGAAGGATTGCCAGTCGAACTTTAACCACAGATTACACAGATGAAAAAAACGATTTTGCTTATCATTGTCGCGATGCTGAGTTTCACCGGCGATGCCGAATCCGCCGCGGACTTGCGTTTCGAGGTCACGTTTCCCGCGAGTGCGAGCAAAGAAGCGCTCGATGGTCGTCTGCTTTTACTGATCTCCACGAACAAAGACGCAGAGCCGCGTTTCCAGATCAGTGAAGACCTGTCGACACAACAAGTCTTCGGCATCGACGTTGACGCGTGGAAAGCGGGTGAAACGAAGACCGTGGACCAGCGCGCCTTCGGTTACCCGATCCGTAGTCTCTCCGAGATCAAACCCGGTGAGTACTGGGTGCAGGCACTGCTGCATCGCTACGAAACCTTCAAACGTTCTGATGGTCACACCGTCAAGCTGCCGATGGACCGCGGCGAAGGCCAGCAATGGAGCCGCGCGCCCGGCAATCTCTACAGCACACCGAAACAGATCCGCATCGACGCCGGCACACAACCAGTTTCCATCATGCTCGACCAGGTGATTCCACCGATCGAGCCGCCCAAAGACACGAAGTACATCAAGCACATCAAGATTCAGAGCGAGCGCTTAACAAAGTTCTGGGGCCGCCCGATGCATCTCGGCGCGCACGTGTTGCTGCCGGAAGGATTCGATGCGCACCCGAAAGCGCGTTATCCCCTAGTGATTTTTCACGGACACTTCCCGGCTGACTTCGGCGGATTTCGCGAGCAGCCTCCGGATCCGAATCTGAAGCCGGATTATAGTGAGCGCTTCAAGCTCGCCGGTTATAACCGCATCGTGCAGGAGCACGGCCATCAGTTTTATAAAGAGTGGACTGGACCAAACTTTCCACGCTTTATCATTATCGAGAGTCAGCACGCGAACCCGTATTACGACGATTCTTACGCAGTTAACTCAGCGAACCTTGGTCCATACGGCGATGCGATCACGTACGAG
>DATHTI010000007.1:0-5277 GCA_035463335.1 Pyrinomonadaceae bacterium
ACCGATGACGCCGCGCTTCATCGTGACGTCGGTGGCTTTGTTCAGGCCCGTGATCTTGCGCACGCTGTTCTCTTTCGAGTTGCCGTTGCGATATTCGGAGACGGTGACTTCCATGCCGATGTTGCTCATCTCCTGAAAGCCCGCTTCCGGCCCATCGGTGTTGCCCGTGCCGAGGTCGACGAGAAAGTTGAATTGAACGTAAGGGCGATCGCGTAGAACTGCCATAAGTCCTCCTTAAGATTTCAGAATGCTTCTCTGTACAGCCTCCGTGTCTCTGCGGTGACGCTGAATCTCTCTAACCACAGAGATCACAGAGGTTGCACAGAGAAATTCAACTGCTAAACCTTCCGATCCGCGGTCCACTGGCCGACGCGGAAGATTACAAACTCCGCGGGTCGCAGCGGCGCGACGCCGACCAGGCAAACAAGCCTTCCGTTATCCAGATCGTTCTGCGTCATCGTCGATCGATCGCACTTCACGAAGTACGCCTTCTCCGGCTTGTCGCCCAGCAACGCGCCCATCTGCCACTCGTTGAGCAAAAAGTCTTCGACCGTGCGGCGCACGTTGCCCCAGAGCTGTTCTCCATTGGGCTCGAAGACTGCCCATTGCGTGCCTTTGTCGATCGAGTGTTCGAGGTAAGCGAAGTAACGACGCAGGTTCACATACTTCCACTCGGGATCGGAGCTGATCGTGCGCGCGCCCCAGAGCCTGAAGCCGCGGCCTTCGAAGAACCGGAAGCAGTTGATGCCCTCCGGATTCAGAACGTCTTGTTGCGCCTTGTTGAGTAACTTCTCGAAACCGAGCGCGAGATTCACGACTTCATTCGCAGGCGCTTTGTACACGGCGCGATTGATGTCGTTGCGCGCATAAATGCCCGCGACGAACCCGCTCGGCGGCAGGTTGATCTCCTTGCGCGTGACGGGATCAAGCACGCGGACCCACGGGTAATAAAGCGCCGCGTAAGTCGAATCAAACCGCGCGCGCAACGCTCGTACCTGTGAAATGCTTTGCCCCGCGCCGCTGTCGAGCACCGCGATGCGATAACGCATACGCCGCGCGTGGCTGATCAGCAAATTGATGATCGTGTTTGCATCGGCGCGATAACCATTCTCGTAACCGAACGTCGAGCCCGGCGCTGCAACGATCGAGATGTCTTCGATGTCTTCGAAGATCTTGAGACCAGTCTTACCTGGCTCTTCGACACCTTCGTATTCAGACGCAGTCGGACGCATGCCATCGTTGCCGCCAGTCAACGAGACTTCAACAAACAACGGCTCGTCAGGAGTTTGAAAGTCCGTCGCATTGAGCTCGAAGAGTGAGGTCAACACGTCGACACCGTTCTCCACGTCAGCGCCAAGCTCGATCACGATCGGCAACGAGCGCGCCTGCGCGAGATTGTTTGGCTGCGCGGCAAACTTCGCCGACAACGAGTCAGGCATACCAGCCTGCGTGTGATCAGGCGCGACCGGCAGCGCGGCCCACGTTTCCGGAAAACCAGTCGGGTCAGCCGGAATCACCGTCACGCTGACTGTGACAACGCGAATGACGTCGCCGCCATCGGCATTCAACTGGCTGAGCTGCAGCTCTTCGCCAGGACTGCCAGGCCCTGTGAAGATCCACGCGTTCGTCTCCTGATTGAACGACGAGCGGAATAACTGGCCCGTGCCGAGTGGACTTCCAAGCGGGCTCGCTGTATCGCCCATCCAAACAACGTCGCCATTGGAGAGTCCGGCCACGCGTGCGGTTCCGTTTTCGTCAGTGCCGAGGACGTTCTGGCCCACGAGCAAATCGAAACGAACGCGCATGTTGCCCGCTTCGCCCGGGAAGCGCGCGCGGATCGTGATCGCGCCTGGTCCACCAGCCGCCGGCAACGTTCCCACTGCGCGCCCGTCATCATCGGCGGCCGCGGCTCTGAACACGCGCGAGACGTAAAGACGTTTGCCGCCCTCTTCGAAGAACGCCCGCACCGCGTGCCACAGGTAGTTATCCATTCCGGCCGCGTCGGAGAAGTTCAACTGTTGCCGGTCTCCGTAGGTGCGCTCGAATTCTCCCAAACTGGTAATGATCTCGGGTTCCAAATCGAGCGGTCCGTATCGAGCCGGGCCGATGAAACCCGTCGTGGTCGTGCTAACTCCTTCGATCGACTTTGACCGAAACGATGTCTCCTCGACGTAAACTCCCGGAGCAAGGTATTCAGGCATGACTCCTCCTTATGGCGGTGAGACCGCCGGGGTTATGAACAACACCGAATCACGCGTTTGCGAAAGAGGCGAAGGCGGTGACGACGGTGATGGTCTGGATTTCAGGATCAGCTCGCGACCGAATCGCAAGTCTGTTTGTTGCAATATTTCTGTTAGCTCTGCATCGGCCCACAACGTTGCGGCCGGCTGCGATAACGTGAATCTGAGATCGGGCAGTGGTGGTCCAGCTTCTTCTATGAAATCCGGTGGAGATGCGACCGGACGATCGGGCGTGTAGAACGCGCGCAATTCCAAAGGCCACACCTGCTCTGTCAACGGCGGACTCGTTGCCACCGGCGGAGAGCCCAACGGCGATCCCGGTGGTGAACCGGGTGCAAACGTGAGCGGCGTTGGAAAAGAAAAGATCAACGCGATGCGACCCGCCTCGTCAGCGACTCCGCGCCCGAGAAATTTGCCGGCTGTGAATGCTTCGATAACGGCCCATGCTGCCGGAGCATCCAGAGACGTGTCCCACAAGTCAGCGCGAATCGCGGCCATTCCCGAGACAACGCTTCGCGTCGCTGAAGAAAAAAGCGGCACTGTTGTTCTTGCGGAAAGCGGCGAGTCGAGCGCGACGTCCCACTTGAAAATTCCTTCAAATGGAAGACTTGCAGTGAACTGAAACGGTAGAAAACGTCGCTGCTCGTCAGTGACTTCGATCACGAAATCTTTGTTTGGTGGATCGGGATTGTCCCAGTAGGAGCGCGTCCCGTCGCCGTGCTCTCGCTCGCGTAATCCGTAACCGTGATGCAGAACGTAAACGCCTCTGCGGTTCGCGATCGCTGGCCGCTTCGCGCTCGGTCGTCCCACCGGGTATGCCCAAACACTCAAACTGTCGCCGACGAGCGCGCCAGTCGTCGCGTCGTGGAAGCGCAGTCCGAGCGGCGCGACCATGGTCAAGCGATCGAGTGTGATGAACGGGCTCGCCATCGTCTAAACTTTTCCTAAACCAAACTCGCGCGTCTGCACTTCCGCATACTCCGACATCGCCATTGACGACTGGATGAACAACATGCGCGCGATGTAACCGACTGAAAGTTGCAGGCTGGCTTTGCTGACGCCCCAGAAGTTGTTTAAGTCCTGGAGCGTGAGTGAATCGAGAATGATCTCGACAGTCTCACCAGACTGGAAGATCTCAGGTTCCGGACCGTAATTGTTCAGTAAGCCGGTGGGCAGTATCGGCACGTCTTCAAACATGCGAATGGTCCAACCAAGCAGTCGTTGTTGTCTCACTGCTGTGGGCGCCCAGGCCGTTGCGATGTAAAAAAGATCGATTGGAATTGGTGGACGGAAGCGACGTCCATCGGGACCGGTGGCCGGCGGCAGGTTGCGGCGCGAGGTGTTTGCAGCAATGCGATAAAGGAACAAAGAGATACCTTCTTCCATCGGCTGCTGAAAATTGCTCATCTGGTAGAGCTCGAATTGCGCGTTGGGAAACTGGTCGCGCGGGATTGCGTCAGACAACAGTCCGAGCATGGCTTGTCCCGTCGCGGCGATGGCCTGGAACGTTCCCATCTTCGTTTACGCTCTGCGTTTCCGGAGCCAGTCTTTCATGCGCGATTTAAGGTCTGGCTGCGCTTTCCTGCCGTCGAGGTATTCGCTGACAAAGTCAGTGATACCGCTCAACTGTTTGAAATAACGGCGCTCGCCGCTCGGCACGTGTGTGATATGCCCGTGCCAGACAACGGAAGCAGCATCGCCCTCAAGCCAAAGCTTGATAATGAAGGAATGAACTTTGGACTCTGTTAAGTCCATTATTTGGGCTTGGGGAGCGATTCAGTCTTCAATTCATCTGCGCGCGCTTATAACAAACGCCCCGCCGGCGGAACGTCTTTGACGGCGTCTCCTGATCGTCTTAAATCGTCTTTTTATCCGTATTATCCGCGGCTGATTTTGTCGTTGGATTGCAGCGCTTCGATGGCTTTGATATCTCGCTGAATGCGTCGCTGCACTCCCGAGACGATTGATTGAAGCTGCTTCAGGCGGGTAAGAACGTCGGATGAGGTTGATTTGTGAGCTGGATTTTCGGGCGCATCGGTATGGCCCATCTGATCGGATTTGATTCGTTCATAAAGCTCGACTGTTTTTCTCTCCGGCTTAACTCCGAGCTCCTGTTTGAGCGCCTGAGAACAACGCTCAAACTGCCGCAGCGCCGACGTGCGATCGCCCGCCAGCGAATACAAATGCATAAGCTGCCGGTGCGTACGCTCGCGCGCGGGATCGTAGCGCAGTATCGTCGCGCCGTAACCCTGCGCCACTTCATACTCACCGCGAAACTGTAGATACACGATCAGCTTGTCGAGCATCAGCAGGTACATGTTCTGCAAACGCTCGCGTTCGAAGAGAATCCAGTCCTGGTAATAGCCGGGCAGCAGGTCGTCACTATAAAGCGACACTGCATCTTTCAACGCATGCGCTTTTTCTGGGTCGAGCTGTCGACCTGCAACTCCTTCGGCGCCTGCAAACGCGCGCTCGAAATCGGCGACGTCAGTCCACAAGTTGCTGCATGGATTGAGTGATAACCAGTCGTGGTCCACGAGCAGGACTTCTGACTCGTTTCCGTTATCTGAGTTCAGCGCTGCATGCAGGTGCCAGAGCGCCTGGCGCAGGTATTTTTTGGATTTTTCCGTGGAGGTATCGGCCCACAGCAGTGATGCGAGTGCTTCGCGTGAGTGTGGTCGATCGCGATGGATAAGGAGGTAACTGAGCAGCTCCTGATCCTTGCTCGCGTCGAGTCCTGTTAACATTCCGGCATCATGATGTGCCGTGAATTTACCAAACAATCGAAACCGTAGGCCTGGCACCGGAGGAAGCTTTCTGCGAGGAAAACCTCAATGGGGAACGCCCAAGAGTTAGATTGATTATTTTAAGATCGTCCTGATCTCCGAAACCCCTGGATAAGACAGTGAAGGCTAATGAGTACCTTCACAGTTAAATGGACACACAACAGCAGTCAGGGTTTTGTGGGGGTGCAATTTCCAACTGTGCGCGTGACGATAGACCTATTTCCCGATCGTGTCAATAGACAAGTTTTGTC
>DATHTI010000008.1:0-3534 GCA_035463335.1 Pyrinomonadaceae bacterium
TTCCTCGGGACTGAGGACTCGTCGTTGCAAACGTCGTTTGTAATCGACGATACATCCGTCACAACGCAGTAACCAATCTATTGGACCATCCACAGATTACACAGATGATTTCCTGTCTGTGTAATCTGTGGATCTGCCCTACCGCGCCAGTTCGCTCACTGCTGCATAAACACCCTCAACCACCATCGCCATACGTTTGTAATCGAGCTTCTCGGCTGTGTCCTGAGCAGTGTGGTAGTTGCGGTTTCGATAGAACGCGGTGTCAGTAATCATCACGGCGTTGTAGCCTGCGTGCCAGTAATTTCGCTGATCAGAAAAATCAACACCCGTAACAAACTGAGGAGCGTTGATCGAATAGACAGGCAGCGGCGTGGCGCTGCGCATCGCAGCTTTCGTCCGGCGGGCCAGCAACCCGTCACTGAGCCGTCCGACCACCGCGATGTAATTTCCCGTCGACGGATAAAGCGCGCTCAATAAACCGATCGGGAAATACTGGCTGTTAGGCGCGTCGCTGAAACAGCCAATCATCTCCAGGCTGAACATTGCTGTCACACGCACGTTCTGTTGTCGCAGCGACTCAGCATGGACCGAGCTACCCATGCCGGTGGTACCAAAATACGGCGGCTCTTCCGTACTGAACGCAACCAGCTCCACTCGCACTTTCAGTTGTTGCCCGTCGAGTAATCGTGCGAGCTCTATCAATCCAGCGACACCGCTCGCGTTGTCGTCGGCGCCCGGCAATGGACCGGCGGTATCGTAGTGTGCGCCAACGATGATCCGCTCTTCTGTCTCTGGTCCAAAATGAGCAATTACGTTTCGGTACGACTTACCCTGAACGCGATAGACCTGTTCACCAATAAACGCCTTCGTTTGGCTGAGCTCGCTTTTGATGTACGCGGCAGCCTGATCGAGGTTTTCAGTGTGGCTTACATCACGAGGACCGAGCTCGAGCGAGAGCTTGCGGACGTGCGCCTCGAGACGAGACGGATCGACGGTCCTTTCTGCACTTGGTGTGGCACGAGAGAGAAGTGGTTGAGTCACCCAAAACCACACTCCGATCAGCAGCAACAACAATATAAGGACAAGCAGCAGCATAAATTTAATAATACGCCGCCGCCGTTCGGTTTGTGATTGCCATTGTGCTTCGACTGCCGAAGTGGTCACGGGTATTCAGGAACTGCTTCTCTGTGCAACCTCTGTGTTCTCTGTGCCTCCTGTGGTGAATCACGGCAATACAAAACACAGAGACACAGAGAACACAGAGGTTGCACAGAGAGATCGCACCCCGTTCTACGGCTTCCACTTGAACGGAAACAGCTTCCCTGCTTCCGCTGGATCGAGTGTGCCGCCGGCCATCGCAACCGCGCGCGAAAGCACGGAATCTTTTTGCGAGCGAATGTCTTCCGCGTTGGGCAACAGGATTTCCTCTGGAGAGACGCCCACGCCTTCGAGACTCTTGCCGTCTGCCATGATCAGATCTGCATCGGTCACACTCACGCCGTAAAACACAACTGTCTCGAGACCGATCTGGTGCGGATACAGTCGACTTCTCATTACTTTGCCGGCAGTGCGATCACCGAGTACCGTGCCTCTCTTCTCCAACTGCACTACGCGCGCGAGGACTTCAGACGCAGAACCCGAATTACTATCGACGAGTACAAACAAGCGCCCCTTGAAACCGCTGTCGCCACGCGTCTTCGCCACCAGCGGCTTCGACTCTTTACGCAGCTTCATATCGCCGATCGTGACGTCGCGATCGAACAGATTGCCGATGAGCCGTTGTAATGTTTCAACCGCGCCGCCGCCGTTGCGACGGAGATCGAGAATGAGTGTCTGGTATTTCTTGACCTTGTCGATCCTTTCATCGACTCCGTCGCCGGTGAGATTAAACGAGGGCAGCCGCCAGATCCCGATGTCTTTACTCACTTCGACCGCGCGATGTTCAGTCATGCGAGCTTCGTCTTCCAGCTCGCGCCAGTAAGCGTTGAGGTCGATCGTGTCAGTAAGATCATAAACCTGCTTGCCCGTCTTCACTTTTGCTTGCAGCTCCAACTGCCGTGGCTGCTCACCCGGACTCTGCACTTCGACTCTCACCACCGGTCGCGGCGCCAGCGCGGTATAAAGATAGTAATAGAACCAGAGGTTCCCGCGATTTGGAGCAATGCCGTCAACTTTGAGCACCTTATCGCCAGGCTTAAGTCCCTTGGCCTCCGCATCACTCTTCGGTTTGACCGCGATGACGTAGCAGTCGTCGCCGAAGGTCTGCATCTGCCAGCCGTATTCGACGCGGGCATTTCGTTGCGGCGGTAGAAAGACTGTGTGCGAATCGTTCAGCTCGAGCAAAAACTGCGCGATGATTCCGAAGACTTCAGCGTTCGTCTTCGCCTGCTTGATTCTTTCTTCCGCGAACTTCGTCCGTGCTTCCAGATCGATCCCGCGAAAAGCCGGGTCGTAATAGTTCTTGCGGATATCGTCGCGCGCGGCTTTCAACATGATGACCCCGCGGTCTCGATCCTGACTGGAGAGGGACTGTGAAAGGGCCGCGTGAGTAGATCCGAGCAGGACGATAAAGATCAAAAGCCCAAAAGATCGATGCATGGCACATCCTCCTTGGGCCCTGATTTTAGCCACAAAAATGCATAAAAGTCACAAAATAAGTTTTTGTGCCTTCTGCCCTTTTTTGTGGCAGAATCCGTCGAATGATCGGAGCCTATAAAGCCGCGTACGATGCGTGGCGGCAGGATCCCGAAAGTTTTTGGTCGCAGGCGGCGGAGTCCATCCACTGGTATCGACGATGGGACCAGGTATTAGACGCGTCGCGCGCTCCATTCTACCGGTGGTTTTCAGGCGGCCAGCTTAACACCTGCTACAACCTGCTTGACGTTCACGTCGAGCACGGCCGCGCAGAGCAACCCGCACTTATCTACGATAGTCCTGTAACGGGCATCATTAAGTCGTACACGTATCGCGAGCTGTTGAACGAAGTCGCGAGGTTTGCGGGCGCACTCCGCCAACAAGGCGTTGAAAAAGGCGATCGCGTGATCATCTACATGCCGATGGTCCCGGAAGCAGTGATCGCGATGCTCGCCTGCGCGCGCATCGGCGCAGTCCATTCGGTCGTTTTTGGAGGCTTCGCCGCTGACGAGCTGGCCACTCGTATAAATGACGCACGCCCGAAAGCGATTGTCTCAGCATCGTGCGGAATTGAAGTGAGCCGCGTTGTCCCGTACAAGCCGATGCTCGATAAAGCCATCGATTCGGCGAAGCACAAACCCCAGCGGTGCATCATCCTTCAGCGTCCGCAAATCGAAGCACAACTGATCGCCGGACGCGATATCGAGTGGTCAGATGCACTGGCCCACGCTGAACACGCTGATTGTGTGCCCGTAGCCGCAACCGATCCGCTTTACATCCTGTACACGTCAGGCACAACCGGCATTCCGAAGGGCGTCGTGCGTGATAACGGCGGGCATCTCGTTGCGCTCAAGTGGACCATGAAGAACGTCTATGGTGTCGAGCCGGGTGAAGTGTATT
>DATHTI010000009.1:0-6686 GCA_035463335.1 Pyrinomonadaceae bacterium
ACGTCAGACTTTTTGACGATCACGTCGAGATCCACGAAGCGCCGCAAAGCGATGTTGCCGTAGACGAAGAGACCGAGGACCGGGCCTTTATAAGGAATCGCCTCGATACCTTCGTCACTAAACAAATTGATCAACCGGCAAAGCTCGGCGGTGAGCAGCGTGTTGCGTGCGGAGTTTTCGAAGTAATGTTGTTTGAATTTGGCGAGAACGTGCTCTGGTACAACATCCGCCGCATGTCGCTCCAGTTGAACATAAACCAGCGGCACGATCGAGTGCCGCCGCGCGAGTTGGAACAAATAGTTCCAATCAACATCACCCTCCGCTGACCGCGCATAGGAAAGCAGTAAGTTAGCCGCGGATTTACGCGGATAAACGCGGATTTTTTCATTCATTAACTTTTAATACGGCTAAAAAGGCTTCCTGCGGGATTTCGACGCGGCCCACTTTCTTCATCCGCTTCTTGCCTTCTTTCTGCTTCTCGAGCAGCTTGCGCTTGCGCGTGATGTCGCCGCCGTAACACTTCGCGATCACGTTCTTCCCGAGCGCCTTCACCGTCTCACGCGCGATCACTTTGTTCCCAATCGCGGCTTGAATCGGTACCTCGAACAGTTGTCGCGGAATTAACTGCTTCATCTTCTCAGCCAGCGCACGTCCTTTCGGCTGCGCCGTGGCGCGATGCAGAATCAGCGACAACGCATCAACAGGCTCGCCCGCGACAAGAACATCGAGCTTAACGAGATCACTTTCCCAGTAACCCGCGAGGTTGTAGTCGAGCGACGCATAACCACGCGACACCGATTTCAGTCGATCGTAAAAATCCAGCACGATCTCGTTCAGCGGCAATTCATAAGTAAGCATCACGCGATTCGACGTGATGTACTCAAAACCTTTTTGCAGACCGCGCTTCTCTTCCAGCAACGGCAGGATCCCGCCGAGATGCTCATCAGGCGTGAGAATGACGGCGCGAATCACCGGCTCTTCAATCTTCGCGATGCGGCCCGGATCCGGCATCTTCGCGGGTGAATCGATCTCCAAAACCTGACCGTCCGTCGTCGTCACCACATAACGCACACCCGGCGCAGTCGTGATCAGATCGAGATTAAACTCACGCTCCAATCGCTCCTGCACGATCTCCATGTGCAGCAAGCCGAGAAACCCGCAACGAAAACCAAATCCGAGCGCCGCTGACGACTCAGGCTCGTAAAAGAACGAGGCATCGTTGAGTCGCAGCTTATCAAGCGCATCACGCAGCTCTTCGTACTGCGCCGTGTCAACCGGGTACAAGCCGGCAAACACCATCGGCTTGATCTCCTGGTAACCGGGAAACGGCTCCTTCGTCGGCCGCGCTGCTTCAGTCACGGTGTCGCCGATCTGCACGTCAGCGACAGCCTTGATCGACGCAGTGAGAAAACCGACTTCGCCCACGCTGAGGTGATCGATGGGCGTCGGCGTCGGTCGATTCACACCAAGTGTTTCCACCTGATAGTCACGATTAGCATTGAAGAACCGGATCTTCATGCCGGGACGAATCGTGCCGTCGATAACTCGAAACAGAACGATCACGCCGCGATACGAGTCGTACCACGAATCGAAGATCAGGGCTTTGAGTGGCGCGTTCGAATCGCCTTTCGGTGGCGGAACGTCGCGCACGATTGCTTCGAGCACGTCGCTCACGCCCTGGCCGGTCTTGGCGCTGGTGAGGATCGCGTTGTGCGTCTCGAGTCCGATGAAGTGCTCGATCTGCTCGATCGCCTTTTCAGGCTCGGCGCCCGGCAAGTCGATCTTATTGATCACCGGAATCAGCTCGAGGTTGTTTTCGATCGCGAGGTAAGTATTAGCAAGCGTTTGGGCTTCGACGCCCTGCGAAGCGTCCACGATCAACAACGCCCCTTCACACGCCGAAAGCGATCGCGAGACTTCGTAAGAAAAATCGACGTGGCCGGGCGTGTCGATCAAATTCAGCACGTATCGCTCGCCGTCCTGTGCTTTGTAATCGAGGCGGACCGCGTGCGCTTTGATCGTGATGCCACGCTCGCGCTCGAGGTCCATGTTGTCGAGCACCTGGTCTGACATCTCGCGCTCAGACAGGGCTCCGGTGAGCTCGAGCAGGCGGTCGGCGAGCGTCGACTTGCCGTGATCGATGTGAGCGATGATCGAGAAATTGCGAATTCGCGAAGGATCCATCTTGCTACAACTTACTCGGGGAAATTCTCGTTAACGTACGCGCGTGCCTTCTCGGGAGAATTGATCGATTGAATAAAAGTACCGTTGCGCATCACCCACGTAACGTGTGCGGTGAGAAACGACTGGTAATTCTCACCCGGTGTGTAGTCCTCGTCCAGCAAGCCCAGCTTGACGGACACGCGCCGGACTAGCTCTGCGTCACCAGTCATCGCGGCCGCCTGATAGAGCTTGTGCTTATCGTCGTCAGACAATGAAGACGACGATGATGACGACGATGTGTTTGAGTTAGACGAGTTGTCGTTGTCGTTGCTGTTACTATTCGTCGTGAAGTCTGAGTTGTCGTTTGAATTGGAATTGCGATTTGTGCTGACGTTGAAATTGTAGTTGCGATTGGTTGCCGCATTCATCATGAAGTAATAGATCAAACCACCGGCAATCGCGACCACGATCAGCCCCAGACAGCCGGCGCCGCCACAACCGAGAGCAATCTTCTGATTTCGATTCATTGTTTAGCCTCAAAGGAAGAGTTAGCCACAAAACGGCACAAAAGCACAAAAACGTAAATCAGTATTTGATAGCCTTACCACGTTATCTAATGGTCTTCATCCAGGAGACGCAGCGCGCCAGGTGATCGTGCATCGTTGGTGCGTCGGCTTTGTGAATGTCGCCATGACCCGGCAACACCCATTCAAATTCATAACTCAGAAGCTTTTCCATCGAGCGCGTTTGTTCGGGCCACGAGTACCACGACACACTGCGAAAGGCCGTCAGCGTTTGTCGTGCAGGTGACCAGGCGAGGTGATCGCCCGTAAACAGAAACTTGTTGCGGTAAAGAAAGACGACGTGACCGCGCGTGTGTCCCGGCGTGGGAATCACAAGCAGATCGTCATCAAGCTGCACCGGCTCTTCGCCGCGAATTACATGCTCGACGCCGAGACGGCTCGCACCGTCGTCCGCGTGCATCAGTCTTTCGCAGTTGAATCTCTCGCGAAACAACTTGTGCGCGGCAACGTCGTCTTTGTGCGTGAGCAGCATTCGACTGACGCCGCCCATCGTTTCGATCCGCTTCACGAGCTGGCTCGCAAACCGCGGCGAGTCGATCAAAATGTTGCCGCCTTCGCTCGCAGGACGAGTAATCAAATAACTCCACGCGCCGAAGCTAGCTTCCGATGTGAAGCCGCAGAAGTAAACGTTGTCTTCGAGCAGCATCGGAAACGCGTCGATGCCGAGATGGGCGTCGTGTCGCTCCACCGAGCCGATCGAGCCGGTCGGACAGGAAACGAGCGCCATCATCGCGAGCTGCGTTTCATCGTCGGTTTCCGGTTGGTGATAGACGCTGCACTGGTCGCCGTGATCGCGAAAGATTGTGGGCGCGAGTTGACTACACGTCTCGCAATCGATGCAGGTGGAGTCGACAAAGAAGTCGCCCGGCACATTCTCAGGTAAACGTTGTTGCAGGCTCGCCACGAAGACATAGTAGCCACAAAAAGGCACAAAAGTCACAAAAGCTGAATTTCAGGTTTGGCTTTTGTGCTTTTTGTGCCTTTTTGTAGTTAGAGATCGAACTCGTTGATTAGGCGGTGCAAGTAGGATCTGCTGATGCCCAGCTTCTTTGCGGCGGCGACTTTGTTTCCTTCTGACTGCAACGCGCTCACAATCATGCGACGTTTGACGGCCTCGACTGCGCCTTCCAAAGTGCTCTCGTCGCCGGGCGTCGTTCCCGGTAGCGCGCGGAGCATTTTCTCCGGCACAAACTCGAGTCCGAGCGTCGAGCTGCTGCTCAGTACCACCAAGCGCTCGATCAAATTCTCCAGCTCACGCACGTTTCCGGGCCAGTGATAATCGAGCAGCACTTCCACCAGCTCCGGCTCCAGCTCCGGCGTCGGCTGTCCATACTTTTGCGCCGACTTCGCCGCGAAGTGTGCGGCCAGAATGGGAATGTCGTCGGGACGCTCACGCAGCGGCGGCAAAACGAGCGGCACCACATTGAGCCGGAAAAACAAATCCTGTCTAAACCGGTTTGCCGCAACTTCCTTCTCGAGATCTCGATTCGTCGCAGCGATCAGGCGGATGTCGACCGTTAAAGTCTTCGTTCCACCAACACGCTCAAACTCGCGCTCCTGCAACACGCGCAACAGCTTCACCTGCACGGCGGCACTTAAGTCGCCGATCTCGTCGAGAAAAAGCGTGCCACCATTAGCCAGCTCAAACCTGCCTTTATGAGTTTGCGTTGCTGACGTAAACGCGCCCTTCTCATGACCAAACAATTCCGACTCGATCAACGCCTCGGGCAGCGCGGCACAACTCACCGCCACGAATGGTCCATTCGCACGCGGACTCTCCTGGTGAATCGCACGCGCCAGCATCTCTTTACCGGTGCCATTCTCACCGCTCAACAACACCGTCGCACTCGTGGCCGCGACCGATCGCGCCTGCTTCAACACGCGCTCGAGCGCCTGGCTCGTTCCCGTCAAGTGGGCGAATCCCGGCGGTCGCGCAAGTTCCTCGCGCAGTCGTCGATTCTCGATCTCCAGTTGTCGCATGCGCGCCGCCTGGTTGACGATGTGCATCAACTCCGCTGGATCGAGTGGCTTCTCAAAAAACCCGTAAGCACCACGCCTCACCGCCTCCAACGCCGCGCGTTTCGAATCGCTGCCGGTAATCACCACAACTTGCAGAGGCGGATCCTGCGCGCGAGCGAAGTCGATTAACGCCAAACCCTCGGCGATGTCGTCAATGTGTGGAGGCAGGTGCAGATCGCTCACCACAACGTCGATGTCTTCGTTATTAATTAGCGCGCACGCTTCGTCCCTCGACGACGCTTGCAGCACCTGGTAATCGGAGGTCAGCGCCCAGTAAAGACCACTGCGCACGGCATCGTCGTCATCGACAACCAGTACGGTGCCTTTAGGCTGGGAGGGGTGGGTCATCTTTTCGTCAATCGCTTTCCGCAGCAGAATAGGCGCACACGTATGCCTGACCGTTTAATTTCCGGGCAGTACTGCAGAGGAACGGGCGTAACGGTATGCCTTGTGGAAGGGCTTTTGCCGCGCCCCTCTTAATTACGCCTGTCGTGTGGAATCGATGGTAGCACGACGCGAAATGTGGTTCCAGCGCCTTCGACTGAATCTACATCGATCGACCCGCCACTTGCCTTGATCACTTCGCGACACGTGTAAAGTCCGAGACCGATGCCGGTTTTCTTTGTCGTGGCGAATGGACGAAAGAGCCGGGTCTGGATGAACTGTCGACTCATGCCGCGGCCGGTGTCACTGACGGAGAACATTGGCGCGCCGTTCGCGGTCTGGCCCGCTTCGATCGTGAGCGTGCCGCCTGCGTCGGTCATCGCTTCCAGAGCATTGAGGATCAGGTTTTCGAGCACCTCTTCAACACTCGCCGCATCGGCGAGCGCGTGAAGAGTTGGCGGCAGTCTCGTGACGATCGAGTGTTTGCTGCGCTGCGGTTCGGCAGTCATTGCGACGACGCGTTGAATGAGGGGAATGAGATCGACGTCCGTGGGCCGTTTGTGTTCGCCGCTGAGACTGGTCATCGGCCGCGAGAGCCGGGCCACGAGTGCTTTTAGTTTGTTAGTAGCGCTCGTCAGTCCTTTCAATGCATCGGCACGAAACTGAGGATTGTCGAAATGACGCTCCATATTGCCGACTGTCAACGACAGTCCTTCGATCGCATTCTTCAGATCGTGAGTCAGCATGGCTGAGAGGCGCATGAACGAGTCAAACTGCCGCGACTCTTCTTCGCGTGCGATTTGAGCGCGCAATTGATCGGTCACGACGTTGATGTTGTCAGCAAGACTGCGATAGTTGTCACTCGACTCCAGGAGGATGCGACGGTCCAGCTCGCCTTTTGCAATCGCGGATACGTCTTCACTCACACGGTCGATGCCGCGCGATCCCTTTTGCACGTGACGCTCGAGGATAAACGCGGCGCCCGCTGCGAACAGCAGGGCCAACACTAAGCCGGCAATGCCCCAGCGATGAGCGCTGGAAAGCGCTGCAGATCGATCGCGCGCAACCGCAATGGCAACATTCAACTGCGGAATTGGCGAATACGCGGCGAGGTATGAGCCCGCCGGCGATTTAAATTCTCGAATGCCGCCCTCGTTGTTTCTCATGGCGCTCGCGATCAAGTTGAAGCCGGACATTGCCTGGTTGGCGGGAAGATCTTTGAGTGAGCGATTTGAGTGATAAACAATCTTCCCTGAGCGGTCCACCGCCATGACCATCAGTTGGCTCGACTTTGTTTCCAACCCGCGCGCGGCACTGGCGAACACGTTGTCGAGCTTGAGCACACCTACGACTGCTCCGAGAGTGTTCGTGCCCTTGTCGTCGTGAACGGGTGCTGAGTGGTCGAGGGTCTTGGCGCCAAAATTCTCGAGTGAGCCGTTACCCGGCATTTGCCAAACGCGCGGATCAGGCTGTGGAAACTCGGCTGCGTGAGGATTTTCAAGCGCGGTCCACTCGCCTTCACCTCGAAAAAGAACC
>DATHTI010000010.1:0-9660 GCA_035463335.1 Pyrinomonadaceae bacterium
ATCCGATCATCTCGATTGAAGACGGCATGGCGGAAAACGATTGGACCGGCTGGAAACTGTTGACCGATGAGATCGGGAACCAGGTGCAGCTGGTCGGCGACGATCTTTTCGTGACAAACACCGTCTTCCTGCAAAAGGGCATCGATCTCGGTGTTGCGAATTCGATCCTGATCAAAGTGAACCAGATCGGCACACTCACAGAAACCCTGGATTGCATCGAGCTCGCGCAGAGAAACCGGCGCACAACAATCATCTCGCATCGTTCCGGCGAAACCGAAGATCCATTCATCGCCGATCTCGCGGTTGCGACCAATGCAGGTCAGATCAAAACCGGATCGCTATCGCGCACGGATCGGATCGCCAAATACAACCAGCTCCTGCGCATCGAAGAAGATCTGCGCGGCGCCGCGCGCTTCCCCGGCCGCAAAGCTTTTAATCAATCTTCGCCACAAAAAGGCACCAAAAACACAAAAGCTGCTGCGCAACGGAGGGGCTAAATTTTTGCAGAGGCACATCTTTAAAGGTTTTCTCTTTTGTGCTTTTGTGCCTTTTTGTGGCTAAAACTTATGTCTAAAAAACGCGGGCCGCTGGCCCTGATCATAATCGACGGCTGGGGCTATTCGGCATCGCGCGAAGGCAACGCGATCGCACTCGCCGCCACACCTTTCTACGACGAGCTCTGCGAAAAGTATCCACAAACACTGCTCGAGGCACACGGATCGCGCGTTGGTCTGCCTGCCGGTGTGATGGGAAACTCGGAAGTCGGACATTTGAACATCGGCTCGGGACGAGTCATCCGCATGGACGTGTCGCTCGTCGATCACGAGATCGACACGGGCGACTTTTTTCGCAACAAGGTTTTAGTAGAGGCGATGGACGGCGCGAAGACGCGCGGCAAGGCGTTGCACTTGTTGGGACTCATTTCCGACGGCCAGGTCCATTCATCGCTCACACATCTCTACGCGCTCTTGAAGATGGCGAAAGATCACGGGCTGGACCACGTCTATGTTCACTGTTTTCTCGACGGACGTGACACGCCACCATCGTCCGGCTCGCAGTACGTCGCCGCGTTGCAACGAAAGATGTCAGAGATCGGCTGCGGTGAGATCGCAACTGTTGTTGGTCGTTATTATGCGATGGATCGAGATAAGCGTTGGGAGCGAACGCAACGCGCCTTTGATCTCTTAACTAAGGCAATCGGTGAGCGAGCACTCGATCCACTCACGGCGATCAACGAGTCGTATGCGCGCGGCGTGACGGATGAGTTTGTCGAGCCCGTCGCGATTGTGCATAAGGATGGCTCGCCAGTAGCGACGATCAAAGATGACGACTCCGTGATCTTCTTCAACTTCCGTCCCGATCGCGCGCGCCAGTTAACCAGAGCACTCGCGATTCAGGACTTCAAAGAGTTTGACGTTTCCGATCGGCCGCGCGTGCACTTTGTCTGCTTCACGATGTACGACAACACGTTCAACCTGCCCATCGCTTTTCCACCACGGCATCATCGCAACGTGCTGGCGGAAGCGTTCGGCGATATTTGTGTGCGTAACTACCGGCTGGCTGAGACGGAGAAGTATGCGCACGTCACTTATTTCTTCAATGGCGGTGTCGAGCAGGAGTACCCGTGCGAGCAGCGATTGCTGGTGCCGTCGCCGAAGATCGCCACTTACGATTTGCAACCCGAGATGTCGGCATTCAAAGTCACTGACAAAGTATTGCGCGGGATCGACGAGGGGGAGACGGACGTTTTCGTAATCAACTTCGCGAACCCTGACATGGTGGGCCATACGGGTAAGCTGGATAAGACGATCGAAGCGTGCCAGTACGTCGATACGTGTCTCGGATGGATCATGAAGCGAATGCGGACGGCGAAGGGCATCACGCTGATCACTGCCGATCACGGTAATGCGGAGCAGATGATTGATCCCGTGACGGGCAGCCCGCACACGGCGCACACGACAAACCCGGTGCCATTTCACTTGATTGATGAAGAGTCGATCGGCATGAAGCTGCGAACCGGTGGCGCGCTCGAGGATGTCGCGCCCACGTTGCTCGGTCTGCTGGAGCTCGAGAAGCCTGCGGAAATGACGGGTCGCGATCTCCGAGAACTTTAACCACGGATAACACGGATGCAATTCGATCCGCGCAACATACTCGTCATCGATTTTGGGCAGCTCGGAGATATTGTGATGAGTTTGCCCGCGCTGAAGGCGATTCGCGAGAGGTTCCCTTACGCGAAGATCACGGTTGCAGTGGGAAAGCCCGGCAAGGAGCTACTGAATCTTTGCAGTTACGCCAACGAGATCCTCGAAGTCGATCGAGTTTCACTGCGTGATGGTCCAGCCCTGATCTCGATCGGCCGCATCGCGAAGTTTGTAGCGCAGGTCCGTAAAGAAAAGTTTGACTTCGTCATCGACCTGCACAGCTATTACGAAACCAATATTCTCGGCTTCCTTTCGGGTGCGCCTCACCGGCTTTACTCGCGCCGCGAAAATCGCTCACTCGACTTTCTCTCCAACTTCAAACCGCAACCCGCACGAGAAAGAACGAGCGCGCACCTCGTCGATCGTTATCTCGACATGCTCAAACCGCTCGGCATCGAGAACGTGCCGCGAACTCCGGTGCTGAAGACGACTCCGGCCGACGATCAGGCGGTGGAAGCAATGTTGAAGAAAGAGAAGGCCCACTCGCGTGAGCTGCTGGTCGGCATCTTTCCCGGTGCCGGAAACGCCAGCCGCCTTTGGCCGCTCGAGAAGTTTGCCGAGGTGGCGGATCACCTGATCCGCAACGATCGGGTGCGAGTAATTGTTTTTGCCGGGCCGGAGGAAAGGACGCTCGTCCCGCAGATGCGCACCGTTTTCCCTGCGGGAACGATCTTTTTCGATCGCCTGACGATCCCGCAGCTTGCGGCGGCCCAGGCGCGTTTGACGCTCTTTATTTCGAACGACACCGGCCCGGCCCACATCGCGGCGGCTGTCGGAACGCCTGTGGTGGTAATTCTCGACCAGCCCAAGCTAAACAGCTTCCTGCCCGTCGGCGAACAGAATCGGTTCATTCCCGGGCTTAAAATAACGGAAATTCCTGCGGCAGACGTCTACCGCGCCGCCCACGAACTCCTCGTCATCAACCGCACCGACCAGATATTTAGCCGCGGCTAAATACCTGTAGACAAACATTGTTGAACTTCGTTAATATCGCTTGGGCCGCGTGACCTGCCCAGCCTCACGCTAAATCTATCCAAATTTGGCCTGCCTCAGCGAATTATGGAGAAAACAATGTTCAGAATGCTCAACAGATTATGCTTGATTACGCTTTGCCTGTTGGGTTTGAGCGCCGCGGCAAGTGCTCAGACAAACCTGACAGCCAAGGCCGGTAGTGCCCCCGCCACCGCCCCAGCGGTCGAAAGCGATAGATCCCGGGACGGTTTGATTGGCCCAGTCCGGCGCGTGCGCACGGAAGTCGCCAAGCTCTTGTCCGCTGAAGGCCGCCAGCAGGAAGGCAAGCACCAGGTCGTCGAAATCGTCGCTTACGACATCAAAGGCAACAAAATCGAAAACCAGTATTTCCCGATCGCCGGCGCAACTCTGACCGGTAAGGAAGTCTACAAGTACGACGAAAAGGGAAATATCAGCGAGATGACCATGCTCAATGCCGATGGGACGTTGCTGAGCAAGGAAATCTACAAGTACGAGTTCGACTTCCTCGGCAACTGGAGCAAGATGACGACGTCGGTCGCAGTTGTCGATTCCAAAGGCATTACCTTCGAGCCGACTGAAGTGACCTATCGCTCGATCATGTATTACCTCGACGAGAACATGGTTCGAATGGTTACGCCCGGCGCGACACCCAGCGCGGCGACTAACCCGCAACCTGCAGCACCAGTCGCAGCCGCTCCCGTCAACAAGCCTGAGTCAAAACCCGCTCCAGGCAACAAGAACAACAAGAAAGCTGCCGTAGTTCCGGATTTACCGTCTGCTTCGAATTCAGCAGCCAAACTCGCATCTGGTCCAGTTGATTTGAAAGTCCAGTCCGTGAGCACAAACCAACCGATGCCGGTTATCGCCCTCGACGAACCACCACCGAGTCCGGGACCGAGGCCGATTCTCAAACCCGTTTCGGGTGGAGTTCTCAACGGCACTGCGGTCAACCTACCGCCGCCGATTTATCCGGAGGCGGCGAAGCGCATGAGAACTCAGGGTGTGGTTTCAGTTGACGTGATTCTTGACGAGACTGGCAAAGTGGTTTCCGCAAATGCTTCGAGTGGTCCAGGAATCCTGCGCGATGCGGCAGTGCAGGCGGCGCTCAAAGCGAGATTTTCTCCCACGAAGCTTTCCGGTCAACCGGTAAAGGTCTCCGGCGTGATTAACTACAAGTTCGCGCTGGTTCCCTAACCTTCCTTCAGTGGCGCGCCGGGTCTCTTCGGCGCGCCATTCTCCCCCACTTTTTCCAACCTGTTCTTTCTAGAAGGGACTAGTTCTCATGGCATTAACCGGACACCTCAGTGACCTTTCGCTTTCTGAGTTAATCGAGTTTTTCTGTAACCAGCGAAAGAGCGGCCGTCTCAAAGTTTTGTACCCACAGGGTTCGGGATACTTTTACTTGCAGGCGGGCTCAGTTGTTGATGCGCACATCGGCGTGCTGCATGGAATCGAAGCCGTTTACTACGCCCTGACGCTTCCGAATGCAGAGTTTGAATTTAGTGCTGACGTGGAAGCGAAGAGTCGCACGATCAATCAACCATGGACCCAGGTGGTGCTTGAGGGATTGCGGCGACTGGATGAGAACATTGCGCCGGGTACGGCGTTTCCTCCGGATTATGTTCCTGAGCCGGACGAGCTCGAAGGCCAGTCGGTTAAGGTTGAATCGCAATCGGATGTTGAGAGGTCGTTTGCGCCGGCGTTTCTTGCGTTTGGGAAAGAGACCGCGACTCGTCGCAAGCCGCTTTTCATTGGCGCGATTGTGGTAGCGATTGCGGCGAGTGTGGCCGTGATTGGAGTGCCGGCTGGCTGGTACAACAAGAAACCTGCGCCCGTGCCTGAGACTGTGAGCCAGGCTCCTGCTCCGGCGAGTACTGCTACAGAGACTTCATCGCAGCCCCAACCAACGAGTACCGAAGCCGCGCCGGCCACTGAAGATCCAGCGGCGGTGGCAGCGCGAAAGCAGCGTGAAAAAGAACGCAAGGCTCGCGAAGCGAAAAATGCTGAGAACGAAACGGCTGCTGCCGCGCCGACGCCCGAGGGAGTGAAGCCGGGCGCGAAGAGAGTTGTTGTGACGGTGACTTATGATGAGTCGGGACGCGTGACGCAGGCGTCAGGTGGTGATGCTAATGCGTTACGTATTGCGCGACAGAAACGCTTCCCACCGGGAAAAGCCGGATCGGCGACCGTTTCGATACCGATTAACTGATTAGCAGTAGCCACAAAAGGCACAAAGCCATCCACAGATTACACAGAATGGAATGTTAACTCTGTGTAATCTGTGGATGGCTTTATGCCCTTATTCCCACCGTTCCGAGAATCACTAACAATCCACGTTTCAATCCGAGGTCGCGGCCGCGTGGGTCGTACCACTCATCGAGACTGTGCGAAAACGCCGAGCTGCCTCCAGCTCCGAGCGTGATCGCCGGTATCCCCATCGAAATCGGCAAATTCGAATCAGTCGACGCTCGATCGAGACGCGGCTCTACGCCCAGTAGTTTCGTCGCTTCGATGGCCAGCTCGACCAGTGGCGAATCGACCGGAGTTTCACCGCTCGGTCGCTCGCCAATCAGATCAAGTTTTAATTTCAGTAACGGATCACCAGCGCGCCGCGACGCATTCTCCTCATCAATCGCATCGCGCATCCCCCGCCGGAAATACGCATCGAGCCGCTGCAACTCCGCTTCCGCAGCAGAGCGAAGATCTACTTCCATCGTCGCTTCACTCGGTATCGCATTGACACTGCGGCCACCTTCAATGCGCCCGACATTGAACGTTGTGCGCGGATCTTTCGGCGCGGGATACACAGACAGCCTCGAGATCGCGCGCCCGATCGCGTGCACCGGATTCGGCAAGCCGAAATCGCCCCACGAATGTCCACCTGGTCCACTCACGGCAACGCGATAACGACGAGATCCCAGAGCCTGGTTTGTGATTCGATCGAGTCCTGGACCATCAAAACTCAGAAACGCGTGGACGCGTTTGGCCCAACGTCCCTTCGTAAAGAGATGACGAACGCCACGCAGGTTTCCTTCACCCTCTTCGCCGACTGTTCCGACAAACAAGATCGAGCCTTCGATCGGTATTCCCGCTGACTGAATTGCGTGAGCGAGTGCAATCAGGGCGGCGAGACCACAGCCATCGTCAGCAATTCCAGGCGCAAATAATTTTCCATTACGACGAATGACGTTGAAGTTCGTGTTTGCGGGGAAGACGGTATCCAGATGTGCACTCACAACCATGAGAGGCGATCGTGATGTTCCCTTAAGAAGGCCGAGGCAGTTGCCTTCTTCGTCGATCTCAACCTCAGCCAGTCCGAGCTCTGCAAACTTCCGGCTCAAATACTCGGCACGCGCCTGTTCGCCGAACGGACTCGCCGGGATCGAGCAGATACGAATTTGCTCTTCAGTGATTGCGTCAGCCTGTGTTTCGAAGAAACGAAGGGCGCGCGCTACGTGAGGCGTCGCCATAAGCTGAGCTACAGATTTACCAGGATGAATACGGATCACAGCAACGCCAGGATTTCATTCTCTTCGAGGACGCCATTAGCCGCTTTGGCATGCTCGTAAATGCGATTGACGCGACTCTCGCTCGGCTCGAGACCGCGCTTTTCGAGCCAATAAATAACATTTGATTTGCCGCTCATCGGTCCGATCTCGATCACTTGCTCGAGTCCAAACTCACCCGCCGGAACTCCTGAGTACACAATGTCAGCCAGTCGCTGGTCACCTTTCTTATAACTCTTGATCACTGCCGCAGCGTGAACGCCCGTCGCAGTACGAAACGCGTCGCGACCAAACACCGGATAGTTCAACGGCACCGTCCAGCGACACGCGCGCGCCGCTGTTTGGCAATACTCACCGAGACGCGAGAGATCGTTATCAATCCAGCCGAGCAGTTTGAGATTGACGAGCAACTGATCGAGGGGCGTGTTGCCGACACGCTCGCCCATTCCGAGCGCCGAGCCATGCACCTGATCCGCGCCAGCCTGGATCGCCGCCAGTGAGTTGATCACCCCAAGTCCGCGATCCTGGTGGCCGTGCCAGTCGAGACGAATGCCGCCGCCCTGTTCCTCGATGATGTTTTTCACGAAGCGCACGACTGCTCGTGCGCCGTCGGGTGTCGAATGTCCGACAGTGTCGCAAACACAAACGGCTTTGGCGCCACAGCGAATCGCAGTCGAGTAAAGGGCGCGAATCGTTTCCGGTTTCGCGCGTGTCGTGTCTTCGGTGACGTACATGACCGGCAGGCCCTGGCTCACGGCAAAAGTGACGGCGTCTTCAGTCATCTGCAAAAGCTTTTCGAGTGTCCAGTCTTCAGCGAAAAAGCGCACTGCGGACGAACCGATGAACGTGCACGCTTCGATCGGAATTCCGGCTCGTTGCGAGATCTCGACGATCGGTATGATGTCGTTGCGATGTGTGCGAGCGGCGCAGTTAGGACGGATCTTGAGTTTCTTATCAGCGATTTCGCGCGCCAGTCGTTCCACGCCAGCGGCGTGCGTTCCCCCCGCGCCGGGAAGTCCGATATCAGCAGTATCGATGCCGAGTGCTTCCATCAAGTGAAGCAGCTCGAGTTTCTGTTCGACTGGCGGCTCGCAAACCGACGGCGACTGCAAACCGTCGCGCAATGTTTCGTCGTCAATCCCGATGTGGCGATTAGGCGTCGTGAAAGACGGTTCGATTGTGTTCCAGTCGTAAACGAGCTCGTCGATAGTCATGGGAGACAGTATAAGCCACGGACGAACGCGGATATAAACGCGGATCTGGCTTATACTACGTCCGCCTTTGCCTTTCTCTTAGGAGCCGTTAGCTATCAACGAAGAATCGTTTGAATCCCTGCTCGCCTGGCTTGACCCAGACCGCGAATTAGCCGGGCAAAAATACGAAGTAATCCGCGCTGGTTTGATCAGGATATTTGTGTCCAGAGGATTCAGCGACGCGGAGGATCTTGCCGACGAAGCGATCAACCGCGTGACGAAGAAGCTGCCTGAGATTCAAGACACGTACGTTGGCGAGCCCGCCCGGTATTTCCACGGAGTCGCGCGTTTCATCATTCTCGAGATGGCTCGACGCAAGGAAATCGCAGTGGAAGCCATGCCGGTGTTTTCAGCCGAGACTGAAGTTCACAGCGACGAATACGACTGTTTGGTGAAGTGTCTGCGGTTCCTGCCGTCTGAGAAGCGCGAGCTGATTCTGGACTATTACATCTACGATGGTCGTGACAAAATCAAGCAACACCACCGGATGGCAGCCGAGCTTGGGATTACGGATGGTGCGCTTCGGGGCCGGGCGCACCACGTTCGCGGAAACCTTGAAAACTGCATACGAGAATGTATTGACCGGATGAAGGCAAACGAAAGTTAGGATTCGAGTCATAGTCTGTAGCGGTGGTTTTAGTGGGGGGTTCTCATCATCAAGCACACGGAAAAAACTGAAATAAAAGACTATCTTCTCGGCCGGCTCAGGGACGAGGACGAGGAACGGGTGGAAGTCAGGCTACTGAGTGACCCGGTTTATACCGAGGAGTTTGACGTTGTTGTAAATGAGCTAACAGATCAATACGTTACGGGAGAAGTTCAGGGCGCGGAGCGCGAGCAGATGGAGCGACATTTCTTCGCTTCGCCGGCCCGGCGCGAAAAGTTAAGAATTGCGGCGGCACTGAAAGAGCGCCAGCAGGCGAACCGGAAGCGTTGGCTGCCTTCGCCGGAGCTGCGAATTGCGGCTTCGATTCTCATCGTTGTGGGACTGGCTTCCGGAGTCTTTTGGGGGCTCCGGGGTGATGACTCCGAGTTGAACAAAGGCCTCGCGGCGCTGCAAACAGCCTATGCTGACGAACGACCTATCGAGCCGCGCATCTCGGCATTGCCATACTCTGGTTTTCAGCAGACCACGCGCGGATCCAACGAAGACGATCTAACCAAGGACCATCTTCGCCTCGCTCAACTGCATCTCGAGCAAGCCGTAAAAGAGAAGCCAGGGCCGGAAGCTCATCACGCGCTGGGCAAGGTATATTTAGCGCAGGGAAGTCTTGACGCGGCGATCAGAGAATTCGAACAGGCGCTGAGCGGAAGCAAAAACCAGGCGCAGGTTTATAACGATCTAGGTGTGGCGTTGCTTGAAAAAGGAGACTTCCATCGCAGTATCGAGAATCTCAACAAAGCGCTCCAGCTTGACAGTAACTCTCCGGAAGCGTTATTCAATCGCGCGCTCTGCTACGAAAAGCAATCCCGAAACGACGAAGCGAAGGCTGACTGGAACGAGTATCTGAAACGCGATTCGACTTCGCCCTGGGCAGACGAAGCACGCCGGCATCTATCCAAGATCAGTTAAACTGGCGCTGACCAAATTTTGAATTTCTTCTCTGTGCAGTCTCTGTGTTCTCTGTGTCTCTGTGGTGAGTTTTTCCAAACCAGTTCCTAACATAGAGACACAGAGAACACAGAGTTTGCACAGAGAAATCC
>DATHTI010000011.1:0-7287 GCA_035463335.1 Pyrinomonadaceae bacterium
GAGCTCTGCACCCCACCAATCGAATGCGGACTGCTGCCAGGCGTCTTCCGCAAACATTTACTCGCGAAAGGAGAAATAAAGGAGCGCGTGATCACGATCGACGAGTTCAAACGCGCCCCAGAATTCTTTCTGATCAATTCAATCCGGAAATGGATCCGTATAATCCGCGGTTAATAAAGCAGGATTGCCTCGCGCTCCTTCCGGAACTCCTGCAGCCCCGCATTCCACGACGTCACGATCTCTCTCGCACTTTCCCCGCGTTTCACCCGCTCCAGCGTATCAGCATTCACAAGCAATCTGAGATAGCTATCAACCTTCCAATCATTCGGATACAGCTTTCGCAACGCTAAAGCCATTTCAATCCCCGCCAGCAACGGTCGAAACGCGGCGCGATCGGTGACGATGATGTTCACACCGCCACATTCCTGGTCCTTGAACACGGATGCGCGCGGCGTAAACCGCAGCGGCACGAACCGCACACCCGGCATGCCACGTTGATTCAAATACTCAGCCAGCTTGTCACCCTGAATCCACGGCGCCCCAACAACCTCGAAAGGCGTATCAGTACCACGACCAACCGAGACATTCGTCGTCTCGAGCAAACCAACACCTGGATACAGCGTCGCCTCAGTCAGGCTGCGCATGTTTGGCGAAGGATTGATCCACGTGAGGTTCGTCTCGTCATACCACATCGATCGCCGCCAACCTTCCATCTTAATCACGCGCAGGTCGGCGCCGATGTTTCGCTGCTTATTGAAGAGCTGGGCCAGCTCGCCGATCGTCAAACCATGCCGCGTCGGAATCGTGTGATACGACGTAAACGAAAGCTTGTCCCCATCGGCGATTGGTCCTTCAACGTCGAGACCACCGATCGGGTTCGGTCGATCCAAAACAAACACCGGCAGCTTTGCCTTCGCGCCCTCTTCGAGCAGGTAGCCGAGCGTGGAGATGTAAGTGTAGAAGCGCGCGCCAATGTCCTGAATGTCGTACACGAGCGCGTCGAGATCTTTGAGCTGGTCGGGTTTGGGCCGGCGCGTCTCGCCGTAAAGGGAATAGATTGGCAGTCCCGTGGTCTCGTCTTTCGAATCCGAAACTTTGTCGTCCACAAGACCGCGAATGCCGTGCTCGGGCGAGAAGAGTGCGACGAGTTTTACACCCGGCGCTTTGCTGAGTACGTCGATTGTTTGCCTGCCCTCGCGATTGCGACCGGTGTGATTTGTCACGAGCCCGATTCGCATTCCCGCAAGTTGTTTGAAATTATCTCGCTCGAGCACGTCGATGCCGGTCAGCACTCTTGTCGAGCTGCCTGCGCCTTCACTCCGAAATGGAAACTGCTGCAAGCTTCTGACGACCTCGTTGTAATACTTCGCAGACTGCTCGCGCGCACGTTCGACTGCGGCCGTATCAGTGACAGAAGCCGCCACGATCGACGCCACGCGCCCGCGCAATGGTCCAACATCACCCTTGCCGTCCGGGTGCACACGGTTACTGAGGAACACGACAAACATCTCGCTTGCCGGATCGATCCACATCGACGTGCCGGTGAATCCAGTGTGACCAAACGAGCCGAGCGGAAACAGGTCGCCGCGGTTGGTTGAGAAAGTGGTGTTCATGTCCCAACCGAGACCGCGTGTTCCACCGTTACTCACAACCACTCGGGGGCGCGTCATCTCGGCGATAGTCAGCGGCGACAGAATACGCACGCCGTGATACGTGCCGCCGTTCAGGATCATCTCGCAGTAAATGGCGAGATCGTTTGCGGTTGAAAACAGGCCCGCATGTCCGGCGACGCCGTTCATGCGATATGAAGTCGGATCGTGGACCTCGCCGCGTAGCCACACTTCGCCTTCCGCACCCGCATTCACGCCGGTATCGCCGAGATAGCTCATTTGACCGCGACGTTTCTCGGTCGGCGCGATCCGCGACACCAGCGCCGGGCTCGGACGAAAGCCTGTGTTGTTCATGCCGAGTGGTCCAAAGATGTTCTGCTGTGCAAACTGATCGAGCGGCATTCCACTCACGCGTGCGACCACTTCACCAAGCGTGATGTATCCGATGTCGCTGTAAGTGAAGCGACCGCCGGGCGGATTGCGAAGCGGTTCTTTGATCAGTCGTTTGATCGCTTCGTCGTGACCGGTCCAGCGCTCGCGCAGATCGAAATCAGGCGCGTAGCCGGAGACGTGCGTGAGCAGTTGCTCGATCGTGATTCGATCTCTTCCCTCGCCTTTTAATTCGGGAAGGTGAGCTGAAACCGGATCGTTGAGACGCAGCTTGCCGCGCTCAACGAGGATCATGATGCTGGTGGCTGTGGCAACGACCTTGGTGAGGCTCGCGAGATCGAAGATCGTGTCGAGTGTCATCACCTCGCGCGCCGGCTCGACAGTGCGCGCGCCATACGCCTTTCTCCAGACGAGGCGGCCCTTCCGGCCAACCAGAACAACCGCACCCGGCAGCTTTTTATTGGCAATCTCCTGCGCGATTACCGCATCCATCTGCGCCAGCCGCGACGAAGAGCGTGACACCGATTCCGGCTTGACAGTCTGCGCAACCGCAAACTGAGCTAGTAACGAAACCAGAACGGCGCTCGCGATTATTCGTGATTTAATGAGTCGCATGCTTGTATCAACTGTAGGGGCGGCCACGGAGGGCCGCCCCTACAGTTACTTCTAAATTCACTTTACTGCCCTCAACTGTATCCCGGTCCCGCGCGCGTAGAGTCCCGGCAATGAGATCGGCAGCCGGCCCGTAATGTCGATCTCGCCCAGCAACGCGCGAGCGGCCGCCTGTTGTAACGCGGGCATATCGCCGTACGTAACGAGGTAAGTGCGCAGTCCTTTGAAGCTCTGTAATAAATAAGGATTGCCGAAGCTGATCCCAACGATCGGCTTCTTTTCATCAATCAGCGCCGACAACGCGCGCGCTCCGGCTTGAGGTATGCCCACACTCGACGCCTGCCCTGACCGGACGCGCCCGTACAACGACGCGATTACCAGGTCAGCAGACTTTGCGCGCTCGATCGCCTTCTGCACTTCTTCGGCGGTCGAGCGCTCGTCAAGAACAACTGTTTCGACTCTCACTCCGCCACGATTGAGTCTCGCTACAAACGGCATGGCGATCCAATTGCGATCCTCGCCGTTCGTAACCGCGAGATTGAATACACGTGTTCCCCGTTTCAGCGGCACGAGCTTGTCTTCGTCACGCACGAGTGTGATCGCATGTTCGGCAATCTCAGTCGCGAGGGCCATCACGTCTTTGCTGCCGACGACGCGGTCGATCGAATCGATCGGCGTCATTCGATCTTTGACGAGACCGAGATCGTATTTCGCAGCGAGTATGCGGCGCGCCGATTCCTCAACACGTTGCTCAGTGATGCGACCACTCTTCACCGCCTGGAACACACCGCGAAACGACGCATCAACATCCGCCGGCTTCAGCAGCATGTCAGCGCCGGCTTCCAACGCACGCACCGCAGCCTCTTCCGGCGTGAAATAGATCGTTAACCCACTCATACTCAACGCGTCCGTAACGATCATTCCATCAAACTTGAGATCTTTTCTCAGGATGTTGCCGATCACCGGAGACATCGTCGCGGGCATTGCCGCTTTCTCTTCGATGATCTCGCCGTTCTGATCCGTGTCGATCGGTTTTGCCTTGATATTCTCCGGCAACGGTTTGACTGCGGTCGCATCGATCTGCGGGAGCGCGATGTGGCCCACCATCACGGCGCCCACACCCGCGTTTACCGATGCCTGAAAAGGAACGAACTCGACCGTGTTCAAGCGCTCGCGATTAACATTGATCTCGGGCAGTCCGCGGTGCGAATCGACGGCGGTGTCGCCGTGTCCGGGAAAGTGTTTTGCAGTTGCGATCGTGCCCGCATCCTGTGCGCCTTGGGTGAAAGCAGCCGCAAATCGCGCGACATCCGCCGGATCTTCACCGTACGAGCGCACGTTGATCACGGGATTCGCAGCGTTGTTGTTGACGTCCACGACCGGCGCGAAGATCTGGTGAACGCCGAGTGCGCGTGCTTCGCGTGCAGTGATCTCGCCCTGCCGTCGCGCGTATTCCGGGTTACCCGTCGCGGCGACAGCCATGTTCCAGGGAAAGTTCACGGTATCGTCAAACCGCATGCCCGCGCCGGATTCGAGATCGGCGGAGATCAGCAACGGGTAACGCGCGAGCTGTTGCATGCGGTTGACGAGAATCACGGATTCGTAAACGGGGCCACGGAAGAGGATGATGCCACCCACCTTGTTGTCTTCGATGTGGTGCTTGAGCGCACGGAAGGCGTCGGAGTCCTGGTTGAGAAACGTCGCGTTGACGCCGACGGAGATCAGTTGCCCGACCTTTTCCTCGAGCGACATCTTGCGTAGCTGCTCGTTGGCCCACTTCAGCGCCTTCGACGAAGGCTCGCGCTTGTAGGCGTCGACCTTCAGTTGTGCCTGCGGCCGCACCGGCAATGCGGCCAATCCCAGCAGGACCAGGATCAGGATTGCCGAAAGATAACGATTTCGGGTTTGCATCAAATCTTTATCGCTCCTCATCTGCTATTGGCCCGATATGTCCTATTGGACTTAACGCCGGCGAGAACGCAAAACTCGCAGCCCACGCCACCACAAACGTGATCAGGCTTCCGAGAAACACGTACCACGTCCACGCGATCGTCGTCGCAAAAAACACATACAGCATCGACGCAATGCTCACCAGCATCCCAATCAACGCCGGTGGCTGGCTCACGCGACGTAAAAAAGTCCCGACTAAGAACACCCCAAGGATCGGGCCATTGATCAGCGAAGCGATCGACAATGCCATACTCAACGCCGAGCCCGGCTGGTTTCTTACCGCGAGCGCCACCGCGATCTGGACTGCGCCCCATACGAGTGTCAGCACATGCGACACTTTCAAGTAATGCTTGTCATCACGATTGGGACGAAACGGCTTGTAAAGATCGTTAACCGCAGTCGCTGCGATGGAGTTTAACGACGACGACATCGCCGCGGCGAAGATCGCCGCCACAACGAGACCGGAAAGTCCCGTCGGCATGTACTTTGTAATGAAATCGGGAAATACACGATCGCCGCCCGTGAACGGAAACGCCGTATTCGCTGCCGCAGCGTAGCCAGGATCTGTGAACGGGTGATAGAACGCAAACAACAACACGCCGATAAACAGAAAACCGATGAACTGCGCGAGGACGATAGCGCCACTCGTCAGCAAAGCGACCGTGGCTTTGCGCGGTCGATCGGTGCAGAGATAGCGTTGCACGAGATACTGGTCCGTGCCGTGTGTGCTCATCGTCAGGAAACAACCGCCAATCAAGCCTGACCAGAACGTAAAGGTCTTCGTGAGGTCGAAAGAAAAATCAAACAGAGAATATTTTCCGAACTGAGCGGCGAATGAATTTGCGGCCGCAAGTCCGCCGTCAATCGAATTGATAAGGACGATCGCCGCCGCGATTGCGCCTGCGATGTAGATTCCGAGCTGGACCACCTCGACCCAGATCACTGCCTCCATGCCGCCGAAGTAAGTGAAGATGATCATCGCGAGGCCGATCAGAACGATCGATGCCATGATGATCGGTTCGGCGTTCGCGTTTGGCTGGAAAGCAGCGTAGACGGCGGCGAGGACGATCGCGGTGAGCAGCAGTCGAATGCCGTCCGCGATGTTCCGCATGACGACGAAGAGTGACGCGGCGAGCATCTTGATCTGCACTCCGAAGCGACGATCGAGAAGCTGGTAGACGGTCAGCAGCTCGCCGCGAAAGTACGACGGGATGAAGAGGATCGAGATGACGATGCGTCCGAGGAGATAGCCGAAGACCAGTTGCAGGAAACCGAAGTTTCCACCGCGCGCGAAGGCGACGCCGGGGATCGAGATGAACGTGATGGTGGAAGTTTCAGTGGCGACGATCGAGAACGCCACGGCCCACCACGGGACGGAGCGAGCACCGAGAAAGTAGTCGGCGGTGGTCTTCTGCTTGCGGCCAAACCACGTGCCGAACAGCACGATCCCGATCAAGTAGCCAAAGATAATAAACAGATCCAGGGACTTCATCCGTCTTTTTCCGTGTGAATCTGTGGTTTATGTATCTGAGATACAGCGCTTGTGATGATCCAATTCGAAGCTTCCAGTGCAGCCACCGCGGTCGCCTGATCGACGCCAGTTTCAGCCATCACAATCCGCACGGCACGCTCGCGCAATTTCACATTGCGCGGCTGCAGGTTCGACATGCGGTTGCCGCTCACGTAGCCGAGTCGCACCATCGTCGCCGTCGAGATCATATTCAAGACCATCTTTTGCGCGGTGCCGGCCTTGAGCCTGCTCGATCCAGTCAACACCTCTGGTCCAACAACCGGGACGATGCTCAACTCCGCCACTTCGGTGATTGGCGAACCGGGCACACACGTCAATCCAATCGTGAAAGCACCAAGCGCACGCGCAAATTTCACCGCGCCGACAGTATATGGGGTACGACCCGACGCCGCGATCCCTACCAACACATCGCCACCCGCAAACCCGCGCTGTTTCAAATCAACCGCACCAGCCTCCGCATTGTCCTCCGACGCCTCGACCGCGCGATAACACGCATCGTATCCACCGGCAATCACACCCTGGACCAGCTCCGGCGACACGCCAAACGTCGGCGGACATTCAGACGCGTCGAGCACACCCAACCGTCCTGAAGTGCCCGTGCCTGTATAAAAAAGCCGCCCGCCTTTCGCGAGCCGCGCCACAGTCTCATCAACCGCTTTGACGACGTCACCCAGCACACGCTGCACTGCGGCTGCAACCGTCGCGTCCTCGTCGTTCATGAGCGCAACGATCTCTGTCGTCGACTGTGAACTGAGATCTTTTGAGCGTGGATTCTCCTGCTCAGTGATTGGAAGCGCGGTTTCCGTTGTCATCTGGATCAGACTGCGAGCGCGATATGGTTGATGCGTTCACGCGCCATTCTAGCGGCAGTCACGGCCGGAGCGAAGTGAGGCGGCTCGAAATACGCACGCGGCGCGGCCTTCCGCACTTCGGCGCGCAACGTGTCGAGCATCAAATCCCCCGCCGAGCGGAACACACCACCGACGTAAGCAATCTGAAAACGGTCGCGCTCCATCTGCAGATTTCGAATCACCGCGACAGCCGCGAGCCCGAGCTCAGTACCACCGTCAGCAACAATCTTGAGCGCCACCGGGTCGTTGGCCTTGGCTGCGTCAACGACGTCACGGCCGAAACCTGCGAAACGCTCGTTGGTAATCGTCGGCGCGTAGATCGCTGTGGTCCGATCGTCAGGAC
>DATHTI010000012.1:0-8518 GCA_035463335.1 Pyrinomonadaceae bacterium
GTTTGAAGGACGAAGACTCGAAACTGTTTGTTTATACTTCTGACACCGGTTTTTCAGAAGATCTGGCGCTGTTCGCGAAAGATGCCGCTTTGCTGCTGATGGAATGTTCTTTCAGGAAAAACAAAACCGTGCAGAAGCATCTCGAGCTCGCGGACGCAATGCTGGTGGCCCAGGACTGCGCGCCGGAAAAATTGGTCTTGACTCATCTTTACGCAGAATGGGATAAGGTGGATCTCGCGGCTGAAGCGCGCGCGTTGTGGTCCGGCGAAACTATTGAAGCAAAGGACGGGTTGGTATTGGAGATATGATGGTATTCCTACTACTGCTGTCTCTCATCTTTCCCTTGCCCCCCAATGACACTCCGCTACTCGAATCCGGAAAAGGCGTAACTGTCCGGGAGCAAACTGCGACGGCGCCGCCGAGTGAGATCAAAGTCATCTCCTACAACATTCGCTGGCGCAGCGGCGACGATCTCAAAACGATCATTAAGCTGTTACAGGAAGATCCGGAGATCGGGCGCGCTTCAATACTCGCACTACAGGAAGTCGATCGACGCAAGAAACGCACGGGCCACAACAACACTGTGAAGACGATTGCCGACGCGTTGGGCATGTACTACGCCTGGGCCGCGCCACCGTCGCCCAAACCCACTGATGAAGAGGAGACGGGTGTTGCGATCATGAGTGTGTATCCATTGTCAGACATACAACGCATCGTGTTGCCGCACGATGGTCCAGGCCGCCGGCGGCGCGTTGCGCTTGGTGCTACCGTGCAAATACCCGATCGCCATTGGCGCGTTTACTCGGTACATGCAGAGACTCGCATCAAAATGGGCAATAAGCTAAACCAGTACAAAGCCGTGCTCGACGACCTCGCTAAATTTCCTGCCGTCATGCCGGCAATGATCATGGGCGACTTCAACACCTGGGAGCCAAACGCCGACGGCAAAGTCAGAAAACTTTTTGCCGGCGCGGGAATGAAGACTCCTTTTGCAGGTAACTCGACGTTCAGACGAAAAGTTTTGTTTATGCCCGTCGAGCTGAAATTGGACTGGGTTTGGCTGCGAGGACTCGAAGCTGCTACTTTTGGAATCGATCGAACAATTGAAGTTTCCGATCACTGGCCGCTATGGACCAATGTTAAGATAGAGCCACAAAAAAGCACAAAAACACAAAACTGAAAGCAAGATCCATTTTTGTGCATTTTGTGCCTCTTTGTGGCTAAGAATATGAAGTGTCGTAACTGCGAGAGGGACGTGGCCCCGACGCGGGCTCGTTGTCCAGCTTGTCGAACAAAGCTGCCGGCGTGGTATTTGATAGCTTCTATTGGCGTTGTTGTAGCGATCGTAGTCGCATTCAAAGTCGTCGAAGCAATTCTTTAAAATAATATTGCGGTGGGTTTCGCCCCCTGAAACCCACCGCTCCGTCGTGACTCTGGTGCAGCCGCACGGGGAAACCTGTTAGCGCACTCGCACGACGATACTGTGTACACTCAACGCATTGCCTGTCGCTCGTTGTAAGTCCGCAATCGCCTTGTTCAGATCTGTTTGCGCCTTCAGCTCGAGACCACGCGATTCAGTCAACGCCGTTTGTCGTTCCAGCACGAGGAACGTAGTCGACTGCCCGGCGTCGAGTTTCCTCTGCTCACTGGCAAACTGTTGTTCGTTGGCCTGACGAGTCGCCACTGCCGCACGCAAACGAGCTTCTGAGCTTCGCACCGCCTGCAATGCATTACGAACATCAACCTGAATAGTTTGCTCGAGCTGCTCGCGCTGCGTGCCGATGCGCTCGCCTTCGACGAGGGCCCTGCCGAGGTTTGCTTCAGCCGTGCGATTGCGCAGCGGCAAACTGATCTGCACACCGATGCGAGCGGTGCCGTAACGATTCGCGAGGAGGTTTTGTATCGACTGCCCATAACCACCGAGCAACTCCTGCGAGAACTGCTGCGGCGGAATAACCGGCAGCGGATCCAAACCGGCCAGCACCGAAAGCTCATCGATGCGCTGGCGCGTCAACAAATTCGATTGCGTAAACGGATTCACAATGTCGCTGCTGACGGAACCGGCGAGGCCGGTAACACCGTAAGTGCCGACGAGATCGACAGCCGGCTTCGTCTGATCTTTGAAGAACCGCTGATCGATCTGATTGATCTCCTTCAACACCTCCGCCTGCTGCAGCTCCGGACGGTTCTCCATCGCTGTTTTCAAAGCGTCAGAAAGCGAAACTTCGGGCACCGCGAGATCGACCGGATCGGTCGGCACGATCGACTCGGACCAGAGCGCGTGCTTCTGATCTTTCGCGATCATGTTCTTCAGATTGTTCTCAGTACGCGAGACTTCTTCGATCGCACCGAAAACGCGCTGCTCGTATGTCGAGATCTGCGCTTCCGCAGCAACGACGTCGATTGGCGCCAGTTGTCCTTCGTTGACAAGACGCTTGTTGTGCTCGAGTTGCGTGCGCGCGACCGCCACCGCGTCGCGCTGCACTTGCAGACTGCGCAATGCAAAGACGAGATCCCAGTAAGCGCGTTGCACGTTCGTGATCGTGTCGATCGCGCGCTGGCGAAACTGTGCGTCAGTTAACGAAAGGTTCTTGCGAGCGATCTGAATCTGGCGGCGATTCTGATCGATCTTCAACCCGCGCCACAGCGGTTGTGTGTAACTGAACGCCAGCGACGTCGGGTATTGTGGATTCAACGCCGTGAACTGGTTATTCGTGTTCAGCTTTACCGACGAGAAGTCCAGACGATAATTGCCGCCGAGAACCGGTGTTTGACCTTCGAGACGTGCAGTCGCTGTGTAATCGCTCTGAATCGTTGAGCCGTTCTGACCACCGGCCAGGAAGCTCGAGATCGGACTCTCGATGCGCTCGTAAAAAGCCTGCGTCGTGAATCGCGGATCGTAAACGCCCTGCGCGCCCAGATAATCAAACTCCGCAATGCGAACATTCTCGCGCGCGACTTCGATATCCTTGTTGTTCTCGAGCGCCATCGCCAACGCCTCACGCAGAGATAGCGGGCGCTGCTGATTCAAATCCACACCGACGCGGCCCAACTCCGGCAGCGGCTTCTGCGGCGCTTTGAAATCAGGCGCGATCGCCGGCACCGGCAACTGCTGTATCTCCTGCTGCGCATTCGCAACCGAAGTAACACCCAACGCGATCAATAACAAAATCTTTTTCATAATCCGTGTAATCTGTGGTTACTGCTTTGAGAACAACCCTGCCGCGGCCGTCACCGCTTTCCGTCGCACTCGTCCAAACACTCCGTTCACTCCGTCTCTGATCCGGCCCCAAACACGACTGCGCGCAAGATCGTCAAACAGCGAGTAGAAAACCGGCACCGCCAGCAGCGTCAGCAACAAACAGAGCGTCTGCCCGCCAACCACGAGCACGCCGATCGATCGATTCGTTCCCGAACCCGGACCAGTCGAGATCGTCAACGGCAACATGCCCGCCACGAGCGCAATCGTCGTCATCAGAATCGGCCGCAATCGATCGCGATTCGCACGAATGATCGCTTCGAGCCGCTCCATGCCGCGCGCCCGCAACTGGTTCGTGTGATCGATCTGCAAGATCGCGTTCTTCTTGACCACACCAAACAACAGCAACAACCCGAGGCCCGAGAAGATGTTCACCGTCTGGCCCGTCATCAGCAGCGACAAAATGCCGAATGGAATCGCGAGCGGAAGCGTCAACAGAATCGTCACCGGGTGAATGAACGATTCAAACTGCGCCGCCAGCACCATGTACATGAAGACGAACGACAGGATGAACGCGAGCGCGAAGTAGTAGCCCGCGCGACCAAGCTCCTTCGAGCGTCCCGCCAAACCGGTTTGATATGCCGGATCGATGTTGAGCTCCTGCTTGAACTGGTCCAGCTTCTGGATCACTGCTGCCTGCGAACCGCCGGGACGCACGTTGCCGAGCAACATCACCTGTCGCTGCCGGTTCAGACGATCGATCGCTGCTGGTCCAGTTCCCTCTTCAATCTTGACGAGATTGTCGAGACTGACCCAGCCCACCTTCGTCGACGACACGATCATGCGTTTCAAGCCTTCGACACTCGTGCGAAACTCTCCAATCGCCCGCACGCGCACGTCGTACTGGTCTGTGCCGGCGTTGAACGTCGAGACCTTCTGACCCGCAACAAGCGAGTTGAGCGCCTGTGCGATGTCGCCGACTCTCACGCCGAGATCTGCCGCGCGAGCGCGGTCGATCTCGACGCGGAGTTCCGGCTTGCCGCTAATCAAGGTCGAGTCAACGTCGACGACGTCTGGAATCGTCTTCATCTTTTCCAGCATCGCGTCGGAGTATTGTTTCAACTTGTCCAGGTCTGGACCACGCAACACGTACTGAATGTCAGCGTTGCGAAATCCGCCGCCCGAGATGGCCGCCACCTGCTGCACGCTCGTGCGCAGTTGGCCGGGATAGAGTTTTTGATATTTGCCCAGAATCTCAGTGCGCGCGCGCACCATCAGATTTTCCTGTGAAACGTCTCGCTCCTCGATCGGAGTCATTTTCACGTAGATCGTGGCGACGTTGACCTGCTCCTGCTGACCGCCGCCGATCGTCGTCAACGTGTCAGTCACGCCGGGCAGCTTCCGCACATCGTTCGCGATGCGCTCAGCCAGAGTGGATGTGTTCGCGAGTGAATAACCTTCGGGCGCGCGAACGTTGAGCTCAAACTGCGCCTGGTCATCGACAGGCAGGAAGTTCTTACCGACGAACATGAAAAGCGGCACGATGCTCACGATCACGATCACGCAGGCAGTGACGATCACCCAGCGATGCGCCATGGACCACGTCAACATCTTTGTGTACGTGCGATCGATGGGGCGATAGAAACGCGACTCTTTCGAGCCGTGATCGGCAGATTCCGCGTGCTTCTCGAGCGCGCGCTCTTTCTCGTCGTTCTTGCGCTTGATCAAACGCGCCGCCAGCATCGGCGTGAGCGTGAATGACACGAGTAACGACACCGCAATCGCGAACGACGACGTCAGGCCGAACGACGACATGAAACGTCCGACGATGCCGCCCATGAAACCGACCGGCAGAAACACCGCGAGCAGCGACAACGTCGTCGCCATAACCGCGAGGCCGATCTCCTTCGTGCCTTCAATCGCGGCCTGAAACGGCGGCACACCCTTCTCTTCAATGAACCGGAAAATGTTTTCGAGTACTACGATCGCGTCGTCGATTACGATACCAACCATCAACGTTAGCGCGAGCATCGTGATCTGATTCAACGTGAAGCCCATCGCCGCCATGAGACCAAACGTCGCGATGAGCGAAGTCGGAATCGCGAGACCGGCGATGACCGTGGATCGGAAGCTCCACAAGAAAACGAAGACGACGATCGCGGCCAGAATACTGCCCTCGATCAAGTGTGTCTGGATCGCTTCGATCGAGGCTTTGATAAAGATCGACTGATCGCCGACAACTTCAGTTTTAAAGCCCGGCGGCAGCGTCTTGCTGATCTCCTGTAAACGCTCCTTCACAGCGTCAGCAACAGCGACGGTGTTCTGGCCCGACTGTTTCGAAACAATCAGAGTCACGGCGGGCTGGCCGTTGAGTCGCGCTTCCGTGCGTGGCTCTTCAGCTCCGTCTTCCGCGTAACCAACGTCGCTGAGTTTGACCGCGTAATCGCCGCGATCCGCGACGACGAGATTGTTGAACTCGGCAGGCTCGACGATGCGGCCCATCGTGCGCACTGTTAGCTCGCGCGCTCCCTCGTCAATTCGTCCGCCGGGAACTTCCATGTTTTGCGCGCGCACCGCGTCAGCAACCTGCGCGACGGTGACGTTGAACGCGCGCATTTTGTCGGGGTCAACCCAGATCTGGATCTCGCGACGGCGGCCGCCGATGATCTGAACGTCGCCGACGCCGTTGATCGATTCGATCTGCTGCTTGATCCGGTTGTCGGCAACGTCTGTAACTTCGCGTAGGGAGCGTGGCGCAGATACCGCGATGCGAACCACGGGCGCAGCGTCGGTATCGAGTTTCTGCACGATCGGCGCTTCCGCCGTGACCGGCAGATCGTTGACGATCAGCTCGATCTTGTTTCTGACTTCCTGCGCGGCGACGTCGGGATTTTTCTCGAGCAGGAACGTGATGAAGACCTGTGAAACACCTTCGACGGACGTTGAGCGAAGCTCGTCGATACCGGAGATCGTGTTGACCGCGCCTTCCACCTGGTCCGTGATCTCGGTTTCAATCTCTTGCGGCGACGCGCCAGGGTTCACGACCGTGACGGTGATCGTCGGCAAGTCGATCTTTGGAAACAGATCGACGCCCAGCGACTTGTAGGAGAACAGCCCGACGACAGTCAGGCTGAGAATCAACATCGTCGCAAACACCGGACGGCGAACACATATTTCAGCAAGCTTCTGCATTTCGTATAGGCCTTTTTATCCACAGATTACACAGATAACTCTGTGTAATCTGTGGATGGCTTTGTTACTGCTTGACGGCAATACCGTCGGATAACTGCTCGAGATTGCTCGTCGCAACCTGCTCGTCCGCGGCAATACCGTTCCTGATCTCGATCAGGTCGCCATCTGTTTGACCCGTCTGTACGAGACGCTGTTCGGCGCGCCCGCTCTTGATCACGTACACGCGATTCACACCAGCTTCATTCACTACGGCGCGCGCCGGAATCAACACTGCCGGCTCCGCACGCTCCTGAAGAATCCTGACAGTGGCAAACTGTCCTGGCTTCAGCGCGTTGTTGCTGTTGTCGATCTCGGCCTCGACAGTCAACGTGCGCGACGTTGCCGAAACATTCGGCGCGATACGCGCGACACGTCCGGCAAAGTTCTTATCAGGCCAGGCACTCGTCGCTATCGACACTGACTGGCCCACCTTCACTTCCGGAATCGCCTGTTCGGGAATGTCGATACGAATGCGCAGCGGGTTCGTGCGAACAATCGTCGCGACTTTCTGCTGCGGCGAAACGTACTCGCCCAAGTCTGCGACGCGCTCAGTCACATAACCATCGATCGGCGCCGGAATAACTGCGTACTGTAAATTTTTTTGCGCGAGTCCCAACTGCGCCTGCGCGTTCGCAATGTTTGTGCGCGCCACATCGACTGCCGCATAATCCTGGCGCGCCCGCGCGAGGGCGACTTCGTACTGCTCTCTCAACTGATCGCGACGCGCACGCTGCTCGTCGTAAAAAGAACGCGACACGTCGCCCGATTCGATCAACTTCTCAGCGCGCCGCAGGTTCTTCTCAGCGAGATCCAACGTGACTTTTGCCGCAGCGACATCCGCCACGCGATTCGGATCAAAAGGCTGATTGGGACGCAGTCCGATCTTCTCTTCCGCCTGCCGGACCGCGGCCTTTGCCTGTTCGACTTGCGCCGCTGCCTGAGCGACGCGGAGTTTCAGCTCAGCGTCGTCGAGACGCACGAGCATCTGGCCACGCCGCACGTAACTGCCGATGTCCACGCCAACGGCGACGACCTTGCCCGAAGTTTGCGGCGCCACGTCGGTTTGCTGGTCGCCGGCAAGACTGCCCGTTGCTTCAAAGAAGCGCGGCAGCTCACGCTTTATCGCGGCCGCAGTCGTCACCTCCACCGCGGCTGGTTCCGTGTTTGCGGCTGTTTCCTCTTTTCGAGAATTGGCCTTCGAGCCACCACACGACGCGACGAATACCGCGGTGGCCACGAGCAGCAGCATCACAAGGACGAGTCTTAATTTCCCGTTAAATTGCATCTTGTGTTTCGACTATTCCCCAGACTCTGACTTCACCGCCGGCAAAGTAATTCCCTTTAAAAGGATGTCGGTAAAAAGCTTGGCGGCGTCTTCGTTCGAGATGTTCAGCAAGCGACGATCGGGATCCCAGAGGTTGTTGTTGAGCGAGTGGTGCATCACCATGCCGATAAAGCAGCGCACCACGATCGCCGGATCGATTTCGATGAACGCTCCGTCGCGCTGCCGCTCACGAATGTAATTTCCGAGAAAGTCGTAAACGTGCCGCACGATCTGATCGAAGAACATCTGTGCGAGCTCGTGTTTCTCGAGTGCCGAGTAAAGAAGCAGGCGCTGAAACTGCGGATCGTGTTCGTGATGATCCAACGCGCCGAGTGCGAGCGACTCGAAGACGGCGCGATCGTCTTTACGCTCCATCGGGACGGCGGTAATGTCAGCCGGGTCAAAGCGGCCACTGGCGCAAGCCTTGTGGTCGAGAATGGCGGAGTAGAGCTCCTGCTTGGTGGCGAAGTGTCGAAACACCATCGCCTCGGAGACTCCGGCCGCGGTGGCAATCTCTTTTGTCGTGGTACCGCGGAAGCCTTTTTGAGAAAAAAGACTCACGGCCACGGCGAGGATTTGGAGCCGGCGGTCTTCTCCGGCCATGCGGGCGCTGGTAGCGCCCCCTTCACTCGTCATCTGCTTACTCAATCGTATTTATCTTCCTCTTTTAGTGGGCGTAAAGTAAGTACTTACTTACCATCGCGGGCGCTTTGATGTCAAGAATGATCTCCGGGTTGTTTAGCGGCAAATTACGCAGATAGTGG
>DATHTI010000013.1:0-7528 GCA_035463335.1 Pyrinomonadaceae bacterium
GTGGCGAACTGTTAGCGCAGATCTACTGATAGCTGAGAAACGTTATGTCAAGAATTGGAAAAAAGGTGATTGCGGTCCCGAAGGGAGTGACCGTCACTGTTCACGAACAGGAGCTCGAAGTCAAAGGCCCCAAGGGCACGTTGAAGACTCCGATTCCGCGGGGAATCAGCTTCAAGCTCGAAGGTGAGGAACTGCGCGCCGAGCGCGCCTCTGACGAGCAGGCGGCGCTGCATGGGCTCGCGCGCGCGTTGGCAAACAATGCCATCGTCGGCGTGACTGAAGGTTTCACCAAGCAGATGGACGTGGTCGGGGTTGGTTACAAGGCCGACGTGCAGGGCAAGAAGATCGTCTTCTCGCTCGGCTATTCACATCCGATCGAGTTTCCGCTGCCACCTGAAGTCGATGCCAAGGCTGAGCGTATGACGACGAAGGGAAGTATTCAGCAGTACCAGACGACGCTGACGTTGACGAGTATCGACAAGCAGAAGCTGGGCCAGGTCGCAGCCGAGATGCACAAGCTTCGCAAGCCCGATGCTTACAAAGGCAAGGGCGTGCGTTATGCGGGTGTTCCGATCAAATTGAAACCGGGTAAGACCGGAAAATAGTTTTTTGATTCGTAGAGGCCGGAGATGGCAAACACAAATAGAGCAGAAGTGCGAAACGCGATTCACTCGCGCATTCGCCGCAAAGTAAAAGGAAGCACGGAGCGACCGCGGCTCGCGATCTATCGCAGCCTGAACCACATCTACGCGCAGGTGATCGACGATCGCATGGGCCAAACGCTCGTGTCTGCGTCATCGACCGAGAAGGATCTGCGCGGCAACACCGGCGGTAATCTCGATGCGGCGCGCCGTATCGGCCAGGCAATCGCCGAGCGCGCACTCGCGAAGGGAATCGAGCAGGTTGTTTTCGATCGCGGCGGCTATCTTTATCACGGCCGCATCAAGGCTTTGACGGACGCCGCCAGGGCAGCGGGCTTGAACAAGAACGAAGCAGTCGCCGAACCCGAAGCAGAAGCGCCGGCCGCGGAAGCCGCCGCCGAACAACCGGAAGGCAAGTCGGAAAAGAAGTCAAAGAAGAAGAAACAAGAATAGACTATGAGACAACCCAAGCAACGCATTCCCGCGCAGGGGCTCGACCTGAAAGATCAGGTAATCTCCATCAATCGCGTCACCAAAGTCGTTAAGGGCGGTAAGAACCTCTCCTTCGCGGCACTCGTAGTGGTAGGTGATGAGGGCGGGCACGTCGGTTTCGGCACCGGCAAGGCGCGCGAAGTGCCTCTCGCGATTAAAAAGGGAGTCGAGGCGGCGAAGAAGAATCTGATTCGCGTGCCGCTGATCAATCACACTCTGCCGCACCAGCTAATTGGTGAATATGGCGCGGGCCGGGTCCTCGTCAAGCCTGCTTCGGAAGGAACAGGAGTTATCGCGGGCGGCGCAGTGCGTGCGGTCATGCAGGCAGTCGGCGTCAGAGACGTGCGCACGAAAGTGCTGGGTTCGACGAACCCGCACAACGTGGTGCGTGCGACTTTCGACGCGTTGTTGCGAATGAAGGATCCGATGGAGCTGGCTCGCTTGCGTGGCAAGCAGGTTGAGGAGATGTAAAGTTATGCCGCGTAGAGGAAACAGCAACACAGAATCACAAGCGACAATTCGCATCGAGTACTACCGGAGCTTCATTGCTGCGCCGAAGACGCACAAAGCGATCGTGCGCGGTCTGGGTTTGCGAAAGTTGCATCAGGTAGTCGAGCGTCCGGACACAGACTCGATGCGGGGCGCAGTAGCGAAGGTGCCGCACCTGTTACGGATAGTTGAGTAGAGCCACAAAAAAGCACAGAATGCACAAAATGATTTTGTGCCTTTTGTGCCTTTTCGTGGCTAAAAGGAGTTCATAATGGCGATTGGTCTTAATAGTCTAAAGCCTGCAAAGGGTTCGACCCACAAGAAGAAGCGAGTCGGACGTGGACCAGGCTCAGGTCTGGGCAAGACTGCGGGCCGCGGTGAGAAGGGACAGAAGTCACGTTCGGGTTATTCGCGCAAGATCGGTTTTGAAGGCGGCCAGATGCCCCTTCACCGGCGCTTGCCCAAGCGTGGTTTCACGAATATCTTCAAGAAGCAGTGGCTCGAGGTGAGTCTCGCCGCACTCGATCAGCATTTCGACGCGAACGAAGAGATCACGCCGGAGGTGCTGCACACGCGCGGCCTGATCAAAAAAGCTAAGCACGACGTGGTCGTGCTCGGAAACGGTGAAGTTTCAAAGCCGCTTCGTGTTTCGGCCCACCGGTTTACGAAGAGTGCTCGTCAAAAGATCGAGCAGGCAGGCGGTGCAGTAGTCGAGATTGCCGGATAGCCTGGGATCGCCGGCGGGAGAACAGTAATGGAAAAGTTTTTTGCCGCGGTTCGCAATATGTTCAATGTGCCGGATTTGCGCCGGCGCATTTTCTTTACGCTCGGTCTGCTCGCCGTTTACCGGTTTGGGGCACACGTTACCGCGCCGGGCATAAATACGGGACGCTTGAATGAAGTGTGGCGCGACGTTGCGGGAACGCTTCTCGGCGTGCTCGACCTCTTCTCCGGCGGCAACTTCCGCACGATCTCCGTCTTCGCTTTAGGCGTCACGCCTTACATCACCGCGTCGATCATTCTTCAGCTCATGACCGTCGTCTCGCCGCAGCTCAAGAAGTTGCAGGAAGAGGGCGAGATGGGCCGTCAGAAGATCAACCAGTGGACTCGTTATCTGACGGTCGTGCTCGCTGCGATTCAGACGTCGTTTGTGGCGCACTGGCTGCAGGTCAACGGCGTCGGCGCGCCCGGTTGGGGATTTCGTCTCAGCACGATCCTGACGCTGACCACGGGCACGATGTTCGTCATGTGGCTCGGTGAACAAATTACTGAGCGCGGCGTTGGCAACGGTATTTCGTTGCTGATTTTCGCGGGTATCGTGATCGGTCTGCCGAGTGGCGTGCAGCAGGTTTGGCTCAAGGCCCAAAGCGGCGACACGATGGAGGTCATCGGCGTTATCGCGATGGTAATCGCGCTGGTTTTGATTATCGCGTTCATCGTCTTTGTCGAGGCGGCGAGACGAAAGATACCCGTCAGTTATGCGAAACGGCACGTGGGCCGGCAAGTTGTGGGTGGGCAGCAAACGACGATGCCGCTGAAGATCAACATGGGCGGTGTGATTCCTGTGATCTTTGCCTCGTCTGTGTTATCAATGCCGCAGAGCCTCTTTGCCGCGTTTCCGCCCGATCAAAATAATCAGAACACGTGGTGGGCCAAGATCTTTATGTTCTTCCAGCAATTTTATGCTGGAGATCCATACTACGAGCTGATCTTTATCTCGCTGATCGTCTTCTTCACGTTCTTTTACGTCTCGATCGTCTTCAACGTCGAGGAAGTGGCTGACAACCTGCGCAAGCACGGTGGGTTCATGCCAGGCATTCGTCCCGGCAAGGCGACGGCTGAATATCTCAATACGATCCTGACTCGTTTGACCACTGTTGGCGCCATTTATCTTGCCCTCGTCTCGTTCGGGCCGCAGTTCATGCTGAGCGGTTTCAAGGTGGGTCGATTGCCTTTCATCGGGTCGTGGCTGGAATCATGGGTCAGCACGACTCCGGGTTTCTCATGGATCCCGACCGGTATGGGCTACAACTTCTATTTCGGTGGCACCTCGCTGCTGATCCTTGTCGGTGTGGCGATGGACACAGTCGCGCAGATCGAAGCGCAGCTCGTGATGCGCAATTACGAAGGCTTCCTGGGTAGTGGCGGTCGCCTCCGCGGCCGGCGCGCCTGATCCTTTATGGCAAAAATTATTGTGTTGATGGGTGCGCCTGGTGCCGGAAAAGGCACGCAGGCGCGCTTGCTTCAAGAACGTTTACAACTGCCTCAGATCTCGACGGGGGACATTTTTCGTGCGCTCAAACACGCCGACACGCCCCTCGCGCAGGAAGTTCGCGATATCATGAACCGGGGACAACTGGTCCCCGATGAGTTGACAATCCAACTGGTCAAAGAGCGTACGGCGCAGGACGACTGCTGGAACGGCTACATTCTCGACGGCTTTCCGCGTACGCCTGCACAGGCGCGCAGCCTGGAAAAGCTCGCCGCCGAACAGGGCAACGACATCGTCGCGGTGCTGATTGATGTGTCGCTGGATTTGCTCGAGAAGCGCATGACCGGACGGCGCAATTGCCCGGTTTGCAACGAGATTTACAATATCTATTTCAAGCCGCCGCGCAACGACAATGTCTGCGATCTGCATCCTGAAGCACAACTGGTGCAGCGTGCGGACGATAATTCCGAGACGGTGCGCGCGCGACTCGCGACCTTCGAAGAACAGACGAGACCGTTAATTGATTTTTACAAGACGGCGGGGTTGCTTCATACGGTGGACGGGACTCGCGAGCCGGAAGCGATCTACGGTGACATCGTCAGGGTTTTGCCGCAGATGAACGCGGATCGAAGATGATTATTGGGAAGTCAAGAAAAGAGCTGGAGAAGATGCGGGCGGCGGGACGGCTCGTGGGGCAGGTGCGAGAGCATTTGCGCAGCATGGTACAGCCGGGAATTACGACGCTCGAGATCGATCGCGTCGCGGAGAAGATGATTCGTGATGCTGGTGCTTTACCGACGTTCAAGGGATACAACGGCTTTCCGTTTTCGATTTGCGCCTCGGTCAACGAGCAGATTGTGCACGGGTTTCCGTCGAATTACGTCTTGAAGGAAGGCGATATCTTCTCGATCGATTGCGGCGTCACTCTCGAAGGTTTTGTCGGTGATACGGCGACGACGGTTCCGGTGGGTGCGGTTGATGAGGAGAAGCTGAAGCTCATTCGCGTGACTGAGGAGTGTTTGGAGCGCGCGATTCAGCAGTGCCGTCCCGGAAACCATCTCGGGGATATTGGCTGGGCGGTCCAGCAGCATGCAGAGGCAAACGGGTATTCGGTGGTGCGTGACTACGTCGGGCATGGCATCGGCCGGAAAATGCACGAGGATCCGCAGATTCCGAACTACGGGCGGCCGGGGCTGGGGCCGAAAATTAAGGCGGGATACGTGTTCGCGGTCGAGCCGATGGTGAACCATGGCACGCATTTTACGAAGGTTTTGGCGGATGGATGGACTGTCGTGACGGTCGATGGAAAGCCGAGCGCCCACGCCGAACACACGATTGCGATTACCGAGGATGGTCCAGAGGTTTTGACCCTCGTTTCCTCAGGCGCGCCCGCCGAGCACGCAGTGGTTTGACCGGGGCTAAATGCGGATGCTATTATTCGCAGTTTGTCGGCAGCGTCTTAATTCCACCTCAGAGAGGATATGGCGAAGGAAGAAGCGATAGAAGTCATGGCAAAGGTGCTGGAGACTTTGCCTAACGCTATGTTTCGGGTCGAGTTGGAAGACAGCCAGCATCAGGTGCTTGCGCACATATCAGGGAAAATGCGCAAGCATTTTATTCGCATACTTCCCGGTGACAGGGTTTTAGTGGAGCTTTCGCCGTACGATCTCAATCGCGGCCGCATCACTTACCGCTATAAATAGTTAACGAGGTTTCGTCATGAAAGTCCGTGCGTCAGTTAAAAAGATGTGCGACAAGTGCAAGATCATCCACCGCAAAGGCGTGGTGCGGGTGATCTGTGCGAATCCAAAACATAAACAGAGACAAGGATAACGAGAAATACAATGGCACGTGTAGCAGGAGTAGATTTACCGCCCAATAAAAGAGCCGAGGTTGGCCTGACTTACATCTACGGCATTGGCCGCTCGCGCTCCAGTTCGGTGCTGAAGGAAGCCGGCGTCAATGTGGACACTCGCGTGCGCGATCTGAGTGAAGACGAGTTGAGCCGCATCCGTGCCATTCTGGAAACTCAGGGAGAGATCGAAGGCGACCTGCGCAAGCGCGTGCAGATGGACATCAAGCGCTTGATGGATATCGGTTGCTATCGTGGTCTCAGGCATCGCCGTTCGTTGCCGGTGCGCGGCCAGCGAACTCACACAAACGCTCGCACGCGCAAAGGTCCGCGACGTGCCACCATCGCCAAGAAGAAGGCGCCCGGCAAGAAGTAGTTTTTGTTCGACTGAAAAGTTATGGCTAAAGCAGGCGGAAAAAAGAAGGTCTTTCGAAAGAAAGAGAAGAAGAACGTTCCCAACGGCATCGTGCATATTGCGGCGTCGTTCAATAACACGATGATCTCGATCACGGATCTGGAAGGGAATTTGATCGCGCAATCGTCGGCCGGCGCGCGTGGCTTCCGTGGCTCGCGTAAAGGGACTCCGTTTGCGGCCCAGCAGGCGGCTTACGAGGCGGCGAAGAAGGCGCACGAAGCGGGCATGCACCAGTGTGAAGTGCGTGTGAAGGGACCAGGTGGTGGACGCGAGTCAGCGATTCGCGCGATCGCGAATGCGGGCATCCGCGTGATGACGATTCGCGATACGACGCCGATCCCGCACAACGGCTGCCGTCCGCCGAAGCGAAGAAGAGTTTAGGACGCGGATTTACGCGGATTGGATCCGGATTTTATCCGTAGAAGAATCCGTCAAATCCGTGGTTAGTGGAGTTAACCCAAAGGAAGAAGGATCCCAAATCAGGGATCTGTAAACTTTTCCGGCCTGATAATCAGACCGGAGGCAATAGACCGGAGGCAAATAATTGGCTAGGTATAGAGATGCTGTGTGTCGCCTTTGCCGTCGCGAAGGCGCAAAGCTGTTTTTGAAGGGCGATCGTTGTTACAAACCCGCTTGCCCCATTGAAAAACGTGGTACGCAACCCCCCGGGCAGCACGGTAACTCGCTGCGCCGCGGCAAAGCGCTGGTCGGTTATGGCCAGCAGCTCAGAGAGAAGCAGAAGGTCAAACGCATCTACTTCATTCTCGAAGGGCAGTTTCGAAACTACTTCGAACGCGCCGCACGCATGAAGGGTATCACCGGCGAGAACCTCCTGTTCCTGCTCGAGCGGCGACTGGACAATGCCGTTTACCGCGCGGGCTTTTCAACCTCACGCCGCCAGGCGCGACAGTTGGTGAACCACGGTCACATCCAGGTAAACGATCGCAAAGTAGATATTCCCTCTTATCAAGTGAAGCCTGGCGACGTCATCAGCGTGCGAGAGGCAAGCAGAAAGAACTCTCATATCGAGGGTGCGTGGCAAACTGCGTCCGGCCGTGGACGCCCGTCGTGGATTTCTGCTGACGGCGGCGACATGATGGCGCGCGTGAGCGGCTCGCCCGTGCGTGACGATATCGATCGCACGATCAACGAGCAGTTGATTGTTGAACTTTATAGTAAGTAATTAAACCCGACTGTGGCAGTGACGTCGGCCAATGTGGCATCGATCGTCACTGCCTGGTCTGTTGCATTTTTCTTAGGAACCTGAACGCTATGGCTATGGATCAAAATAATCTTTGGACAGGATTTCAAATGCCGCGACGACTTGCGGCAGACGCAGAGACCCTCACCGAGCGATATGGACGCTTTTCAGCGCAACCATTCGAGCGAGGTTTTGGTACGACTGTCGGTAATTCGCTTCGTCGTGC
>DATHTI010000014.1:0-3625 GCA_035463335.1 Pyrinomonadaceae bacterium
CACAGATGCTCGCTCAGAATTTCCATCACGCGGCCGTCACGCGACACCTGTTCGTCGGTTGAATTCGTTCTCGCCATCCACACGCGATCGGTAACTTCAAACAAAGCATCCAGCCGGTTCGATGAAGTCTCGTCTGGTCCAACAACACGGAAGTTGCGCTCTCCCATATTGAGCTTCATCACATCGCGCAGGAAAACGCCAAGGGTGCGCGTTGCTTCCGCTTCAACCGTGCCTGGTGTTGGAACTGGCAGCGCGTAATCGCCGTACTCCGGCAGCTTCAGACCTTTGAGAAGCAGGCCGCCGTTCGCATGCGGGTTCGCGCCCATGCGACGTTCGCCTTCCGGAGCGAGCGCCGCCAGTTCGGCTCGCAATTTTCCGGTTTCGTCAAACAGCTCTTCCGGCTTGTAGCTTTTTAACCACTCTTCCAGCATTCCCAGGTGCTCTGGATTCTTTGCCGGTTGCGACAGTGGGACTTGATGAGAACGAAACGTTCCCTCGACCTGTTTCCCATCGACAAACTTCGGACCAGTCCAACCCTTCGGGGTGCGTAAAACGATCATAGGCCATTGCGGACGCTCAGTGACATTACTCTCGCGCGCGTTTGTTTGAATCGTGCGGATCTCATCGAGGACTGTGTCGAGCGTTGCGGCCATGCGCTGATGCATTTGTTCCGGCTCGTCACCTTCGACGAAATAAGGTTTGTGCCCGTAGCCAACGAGTAAGCTGGTGAGCTCTTCCTTGCTGATGCGTGCGAGCACTGTTGGATTCGCGATCTTGTAACCGTTCAAATGCAGAACCGGCAGCACCGCACCGTCTCGTGCCGGATTCAGGAACTTGTTCGAGTGCCAGCTTCCTGCCAGCGGCCCTGTTTCGGCCTCGCCGTCGCCAACAACGCAAACTGCCAGCAAGTCAGGATTATCAAACACGGCTCCATACGCGTGGGCCAGTGAATATCCGAGCTCGCCGCCTTCATTGATCGAGCCGGGCGTTTCCGGAGCAACGTGACTCGGTATGCCACCGGGAAAAGAAAACTGCTTGAACAGCTTCTTCATTCCCGGCTCGTCCTGAGAAATGTCTGGATAAAACTCGCTGTATGTGCCCTCGAGATACGTGTTTGCGACTAAACCAGGCCCGCCGTGACCCGGGCCGGTTACATAAATCACGTTCAAGTCGCGCCGCTTGATGACGCGATTGAGATGAACGTAAATGAAGTTCAAGCCGGGGGTCGTTCCCCAGTGTCCCAACAGTCTTGGTTTGACGTGTTTGAGCTCGAGCGGCTCGCGCAGTAACGGATTGTCGTAAAGATAAATTTGCCCGACGGAAAGATAATTGGCAGCGCGCCAGTATGCGTTCAGCAGCCGGACTTCTTCAGCCGGTAATTGCCCCACCCTGTTGTTCATGGTATTGCTCCCCGTTGTATTTAGCCACGGATTGACACGGAAAGCACGGATGGTCATATGAACGAGGATTTACGTGCCGAGCTGATGCAAATGGATGATCACGATCAAGCAGTGCGTGCCGAGCTCGCAGCGGACGGTTCGCTGTTCGATGGTTATCACCCGCGGATGGCTGCGGTGCACGATCTCAACGCGGCTCGCTTGCGCACGATCATCGCGACTCACGGTTGGCCCACTGAGCGGCTGGTTGGAGTTGATGGAGCGAAGGCTGCACATCGCATCGCGCAACACTCGATCAATCATCCCGAGCTCATGCGTGAGTGTCGAAGACTGTTGGATGAGGCGAGTTTGAAAGGTGAAGTGCCACGATGGCAGTTCGCCTACATAGACGATCGCATCCGTGTGTTCGAAGGCTTACCGCAGCGATACGGGACGCAGTGGCGCGGTGGGCCAAACGGGCTCGAGCCATATCCGATCGAAGATGCGGATCATGTTGACGAGCGCCGTGCGGAGCTGGGATTACCATCACTCGCTGAGCTGCATGTCTCTGACCCGGCGGAGCCTTCCTGGGACGCGGAGAGAGCACGACGTCTTGAAGAACAGGAGCTCGCCTGGCGCCACGCTGTCGGGTGGACAAAACATTAGCCACAAAAGAGACAAAAAGCACATAAGATTGTTAGCGCTTCTCACACGTTACTTTTGTGCTTCTCGTGCCTTTTGTGGCTAAATCATTTTCATGAGTAGCACGCTTGAGAACACGGATATTTCGCAAGCTCCGGTAGATAGCTCCGCCTTCCGGAGCTTTTGGATGGGTGGCTTCGAATGCTCGACCCATCGCCTGCCCCGCCGTAAAGCGCTGGGACGCTTCGCCGGGCAAAGACTTGACCTCGTCGCAGCAACAAAGCACGACGAGTTTGCCCTCCAGGATTATGCGCGCCTACAACAGGTCGGTATACGCACGGCGCGCGACGGTGTGCGCTGGCACCTGATCGAAAAACCAGCTTCACGATATGACTTTTCGAGTCTCGTTCCGATGCTGCGCGCAGCCCACGAAACGAAAACACAAGTCATCTGGGATTTACTCCATTACGGTTGGCCAGACGGGCTAAACATCTGGGGCGCCGCCTTCGTCGAGCGCTTCGCACGCTTCGCCCGCGCCACAGCCGAAGTCATTCTCGAAGAGACAGGCGGACCGATTTACGTCACACCCGTAAACGAGATTTCATTCGTTGCGTGGGGTGGCGGCGACGCAGGTTTCCTGAATCCGTTCGCCAAGCGACGCGGCCCCGAGCTCAAGGCGCAACTCGTGCGCTCAGCGATCGCCGCGATCGAGGCGGTGCGCGAAGTAGATCCGGGTGCGCGTATCTGTCACGCCGAGCCCATCATTCACATCGCTGTCGATCCTGACTATCCCGACGAAGCGGCAGCCGCCGAAGATTACCGGATGTCGCAGTTCCAGGCGTGGGACATGCTCAGTGGCAGACTTTGTCCGGAGCTTGGCGGTCGTCCGGAGTATCTCGATCTCCTCGGCGTCAACTACTACTCGAACAACCAGTGGATTCATCAGGATCCGCACACGCCCAGATCGCGACGGCGGAAGGACGTCCTCCTGCCGCCTTCGCACCCGCTACACCGGCCAATTCGCGAGATGCTGCACGAAGTTTACGAGCGTTATCGCAGGCCGATTTTTATTGCTGAGACTGGTATCGAAGGCGAAGCGCGTCCGTCGTGGTTACGTTACATCGGTCAGGAAGTGCGCGCGGCTTCGGCGGCGGGCGTCGAGCTTGAAGGCTTGTGTCTCTATCCGATCATCGACTATCCCGGCTGGGGCGACGACCGTCACTGCTACAGCGGCCTATGGGGCTACGCCGACGACGAAGGCCGCCGCGAGATCTACGAGCCACTTGCACAAGAGCTCGCTCACCAGCAACAGCTCTGGAAGACCCAGCGTCGTGATCATCTTGCGGTTGAGGAAGTAGTCAACATCGACCAGATCGACGAAGCCGCACACCAGGTCGACGTCGCCACACAAAAGAGTCGCACCAAGCGGCGGGAGTGACTTAGACCGGATTCAGAATGTTCAGGATGTACAGGTTTTCATGAGAATCCTGTACATCCGTGTAATCCTGTCTAATAATCACCCTACACGCCGCGGTGTTTTGCTTTCAGCAACACGCTCTAAGGCTTGAACTCTCATCGAAAGCTGCTTAACGTTTCCAGGCGTGCCG
>DATHTI010000015.1:0-5104 GCA_035463335.1 Pyrinomonadaceae bacterium
CGCGAGTTCGTCGCGAAAGACGTGATCGATCCGAACGACGAAGTCAGCATGTACTGGGGCTGGGCGTTTGCGTGGGCCAGCGCGACCGTGACAGTGAAGAAGGGTCCGGTGCGCGTCTCGATCGTGATCGAGAAAGCTGCCGAGGCGCGCCGCCATGTTGATTGTTTTCTGCTGACGAACGATCTCGCATTCAAGCCGTCAGGCAGACAAAAGCCGGACTTCTCCGCGATGCGTTACCTGCGCACGTGGTCCACGTCACGCAAGCCGCTACAATCGTTACTGAGAGCTGAAGATGCGACCAGCGGTCCGCAAGCGTGGGTGCGTCCGAAGATTGCCGGGCGTGATTTCCTGATGCCCTGGAACATCGCGAAGGAGTTCTGGCCGCTGCTCGACAAGCCTGCCGTAGAGCGACCGCTGTTTCCGTTCAATGCCGAGCCGATCGAAGAGTTTGTCGCGAAGTACAAAGGCGCGCGTGACGTACCGCTCTTTCAATCGAAGCTCGTCGTGCCCGTCATTTACATCAATGATCTTCCTGAGTATCTAAAATCAGGCAGTCCGTTCCTGCGTTACCTGCGCGAGACAAAGATTCCGTTTGCGATACTCATCAACTACGGCACCGCGAAATTCGACCCCGCCGCGTGGCAACTACTCAACGGCGAGTTGAAAGACCAGTTTCTTGGTTTGATTTCAGGAGAGAGCGTCGGTTACGTGTGGGACTACGCACCCGCGGAATTGAAGATCACGCCTTCAATGTCACGCCGCGAGCTGCTCGAAGCGCACCGGCAGTTTTACTCGAACGCGATCGCGCGAAAGTGGCGCGAGACGTTTCAAACTGAGACCGGTCCGCTGTGGGACAAACTGATTCCCGCGCAGTCGACGTCGAGCACTTCGTTCGCACATGCCCTGACGCAATGGGGCGTGAACGTGATCGGCATGGAAACGGCGGCGGTGATGCCGATGACCGGAATGCGCATCGCTTTCACGCGCGGTGCGGCGCGCCAGTTTGGCGGCACGTTTCTCTATTACCACGCACCAAACTTCGGCGACACCGCCACCACTTTCACGAAGCAACAAAACTTCGCCGGTCCCGATCACTTTTACCATACGCGTTATGGCTCAACGATGGGGCCGTCGCTCTCGTGGTATCGCAAGAGCTATTACCTTTACTACATGGCAGGCGCTTCGGCGATCTATCTCGAGCAGGGGCAGGACCAGTTCTTCAAGCCCGGTCCCGGCGATCATCCGTTCCAGCTCAATCCGCTCGGTCGCATTACTGACGAGTTCATGCGGTTCGTGGAGAAGCATCCGGAACGCGGAACGCCGTACACGCCCGTAGCATTTCTGCTCGATCCGGCGCACGGATTTGAAATGACGGACTATCCACACTGGCCGTTTGAAGTGTCGCAGATTGATCGTGGTGATAGAGCGCTGCGAGAGTTGTTTGGCGTTGCGTACTATCCGGGGCTCGTGGTTGAAGGTGAGCCCGCGATCGCAGACCGGCAACCGTTTGTCGCGGGTGTTTTTGGCGACATCTTCGATGTTTTGACGGCGGCTGATGTGCAGGGTTCCAGATCGAAAATGCAGACGCTCTTGCCGTCGTATCGCGCGGTTGTTGTTGGTGGGCGGATCGATTGGTCCAATGAATGGATCGCAAGGCTGAACGATTATGTGCGAAACGGCGGCACAGTCGTGCTCAACGCGGCGCAGATCAAGAAGCTGCCTGAGCAGTTTCTGGGTGTGAGATTGCTTAATGACACGGGCGAAGCTCACAACGCTGTTTGCCTCGCGCCTGGAGACGAGACTGAATATCTGAAAGGTCAGATATTCCGGTATGAGAAAGTCGAGCTCAAGGGCGCGACGGCGCTGATGACTGTGCCGAGTGGCGGCCCGATCGTGACTGTGAATAAAGTCGGGAAGGGAACCGTCGTGTTCGTGGCGGTGCCTGATCTGCTTGGCGAAGACGAGCGCATGACGCCTTTCGCGGCGCATATGCTCGCGCACGTGTTTGCTGATGCGTCGCCTGTGAAAGTCACAGGCGATGTTGAGTATCTGATCAACCGGACGGCGAATGGATGGGTGGTGACGTTGCTGAATAGTAACGGCGTGTTCAAGCCACAGCAGGGAATGGCGCAGGTCGATCGGAGTGCTTACGTGACGGCTGCGATCACGTTACCGGGGCAGATTAAGAAGGCGGTTGAATGGACCAGTGACACCGCGCTAACGACAAATGGCGGGACCGTCAGTGTTCAAATTCCACCGGGCGGCCTCGCCATTGTCGAAATACAGTAACGCGGATGAACGCGGATTTTAAATCCGGATTTTAAATCCGAGTTATCCGCGGTTCGGATTTATGGTTTCTTGCCTTTGCCCTTACCAGGATTACCGGGATTACCGCGCTCCTGTTTAGGCTGTTGCTGTTTCTGCGCTTGCGGTTGAGGCCGCGCCGGGGCCGCAACACGCTCGCCGCGTGGCTGCTGTTGCTGCTGTTTCACCGGTCGCGCAGCGCGTTCGGCCTGTGGTGCGGGCGCACGTTCGATCTTTTTCTGCTGACCGCGTGGTTGTTGCGCCTGCTGTTGCGGTCTTGGCTGTTGCTGTTTCGGTTGCTCAGCGCGACGAGCTTCACGCTGTTCCTGACCACGTCCTTGTCCCTGGCGCTCATCACGCACCTGGAACTTCTGTTCCTTCGCCTTCTCTGGCGCATTGTTTACACGCATTCGCTTCGCGAAATCAGGCCGGAACGCTGGTGCGGCCGGAGTCGTGCTCGTGACGACTGTCGTGTCGTTCAGCTTCCGCGCGATTCCCGGTGGAATGTCGATCTTCCCGCGACCCCACGCCGAGTTCACCACTGCATTACGCAATGGCGTCACCAGCAATGGATCCAACACGGGATTCACCGAAGCGAGCATATTACGATCGGCCTTGCGCGCACGTCTCCAATCGATTTCACGTCCGAATTCGTCAAGACTGACAACCGTAACAGCTCCCGGCACGTTGAGATTTACACCGCGCTGGTACAGATTGTCGCGGGTCAGGTAGTGCGGCTCCCACGCGGTGTTGTAGTAATGCGGCACGTAAACGTCGCCTGGTCCAAGCGGCACCCAGCCGATCTGGTTCTGATCGAATGGAATCCACGCGACCAGTGCAGGCGAGTAGACCGGATCAACATTCGTGCGGTCCGGCACCCAGTACCAGCGATCGCCGACAAAGGCCCAACGCCCGTAATGATAAGGCGCGTAGCCCCACGGCTCGCTCGAAACCCACGTTGGACCATACGGGTGATCCGTGTACCAGTAACCACTCTGATACGGCATCCAGCCAGCATCGACGCGCGGCGACCACGCATAACCGTAGCCGTCGACATTGCGCCAGTCGCCGTAGTAATCGAGATCATAGAGGCCGGGAATGTATGAGTTCACATACTGGTAACTGACATTACGTCGATAGGGATCGAAATAATATGGATCGTTCAGATAAGCGTTGTAGTCGCGATAACGCCCGTCGTAATACTGCGGATACTGCGACGAGTAGTAATCGTCTACGAGATAACCAGCATCGTTGCCGTTGATCTGTGAAAGCACGGCGTTTGCGGCAGTCGTGCCGACGAGTGTAAGCAACTCACCCTTGCTGATCTGTCCGCTGCCGCCAAGCCCGACGACTTGCGCGAGACCACTCAGCACCGAGATCAACACCTGACCGTTGTCGATGCCGACGTTGTAAAGTCCTGGTTGCTGAAAATCCACGGCGCCATAGGGCGTCGCTACTTCAAACAGATCTCCCGAGTCGAGATAGCCGACGTCGAATACCGCCGAGCCGTCACGCAACGCGAGCTGTGTACGACGATCATCGAGTGCAAGCACATCGAGCGACGTGTTTGGATCGAGCCGCGCGAAGTTGCGCCCGGTAAATGCCAGACTCGTGCGCGAGTTGTCGCGCGTGTAGATGCGATCGCCAACTGAAACTGGTTGGTTCTCAGTGGCGCGGATCCACTCCTCAGTTTGCGTGTTGCCGGCGACGTCGTTATTGAGCGCGACTTCGCCCTCGACACGCTGAATACGCGCTGCATTTGGTATTGCCTCAGCGGATGCGGTCTGTTCATGTCTCATCCAGAGCGCCACGCCAGCTCCTGCCAGGACGGCACACACCACCGCCACGATCGTGAGGTGTGGCCACACTTTGATTTCTCTCATACATGCCCCCTCAAATTCTGATTTCAGGAGAAATTGGGCAAGGACCATGCCAGTCCACAGATTTCACGGATTTTGGTACGGATCCGGCCAAAATCTCTATTCCATATGGTTGATCACTGCGTGATATCGTCTTGTAAACCTACATAGATTCACTGCATTTCAGCCCATTTTCACGTGGAATGAAGCTTGCCAAATAGCCGGAGTCGACCTCTCTCCCGTCGTACTGAAAGGAAAATCAAAGGTGAAATCTCTAAAGCAAATCGGTTTATCTCTGGCGATTGGCACGCTCGTGTTAGGAGCAAGCGACATCGCCAGTGCACAGGGACGGCGGGGTCGTGGTGAGGAGCGCCGGCAGGAAAACCAGGCGGCACGCGAACAACGACAGGAAGAGAGACAGAACCGTCGTAGCGAACAACAATCACAACAACAGCAACGCTGGGAACAGCGACGCCAGGAACAACAACAGAACAGCCAGGAACGACAACAGCGTTGGGAGCAGCAGCGCCAACAGCAACAGCAGAACAGCCAGGAACGGCAACAGCGCTGGGAACAGCGGCGCCAGCAGCAGCAAAATCCGCGTAACGAGCAACAGCAACAACAGCAGGTCCAGCAATCTCGCGAACGCGAACAGCGCTGGCAGCAGCAACGACAGGAACAGATCCGCCAGTCGCAGGAACGCGAACAACGTTGGCAGCAACAGCGCCAGCAACAACAACAGAACCGCGACTGGGAGTCACGCCGACAACAACAACAGCAACAGCAACGACTCGAACAGCAGCGTCGCCAGGAGTGGGACCGCAATCGCGATCGTGATCGAAACAATCGCGATGGCGATCGAAATCGAGACTGGAACGGCCGTCGCGATAACGACCGTGACCGCGATAACAACAACTGGCGCCAGCGCAACTGGCGGCAGG
>DATHTI010000016.1:0-2374 GCA_035463335.1 Pyrinomonadaceae bacterium
GTTTGAAGAGATGGCGCGCACGATGTGCAACAACTATCTCGACAACGTCGAGGCTTTCTGTAACAAGGAGCGCATCAAGGATCCAATCACCGAAGAGGAGATGGATCCGGACGAGCAGTTGATGCGGTCGATCGAGGAGCAGATTGGGATCTCGGAAAACGCGAAGAATACTTTCCGGCAGGAGATCCTGATCCGTATCTCTTCGCACGCTCGCAAGGGCAAGCCGTTTGAGTACAACTCGCACGAGCGTCTGAAGGAGGCGATCGAGAAGAAGATTTTCGCCGACTTGAAGGACGTGGTGAAGATCACGACGTCAGCCAAGACGCCGGATCCGGATCAGTTGCGAAGGATTAACGAGGTTGTCGATCGGCTCGTGAAGGAGCACGGGTACTGTCCGGTTTGTGCGAACGAGCTATTGACTTACGTCGGCACGCTTTTGTCGCGGTAAAGTTAACCACAGATTACACGGATAAGCGCCCGCGCCCCTCCGGTGCGCGGGCGTTATAATAAGCAACGGATGAAGAAACGTTACTGGATCGCAGGTGCTGCCACCGCCGCCATCGCCGGTAAGCTGCTCATGCGGCCGCGCGATGCTGATTGGAACAAGTGCCGCGAAGTTGTTTTTCATTCCGAGCATTCGTGCTTCATCGATATAGACGGCACTCGCGTCCATTACCAGGAAGCGGGCGATCGACACGCACCCGCGCTCGTGTTGATACACGGCTTTGCCTCGTCAACGCTGGTCTGGAGCAAAGTGTTTTTGCGATTTGCGGAGGCAGGTTATCGAGTGATCGCACTCGACTTGCTTGGATACGGCTACTCAGCGAAACCAAGAAACGGCGAGTACACGATTGCGGGTCAGGCAAAACTGTTAACGCGCTTGCTCGATGCTCTGGGGATCCCGCGGGCGATTTTGATCGGCAGCTCGTACGGTGGCGCAGTCGCAGCGACTTGCGCACTGGATTATCCGGACCGGGTTGAGAAGTTAATACTCGTTGGCACGGTCAACAATAACCGCCCGCTCGAATTTATGTTGATGCGTGTGTTTGGCTCTCGGGTATTTGGTGATGTCGTATCGCCGCTTTTAATCGGCTCTCGTCGCTTGCTCCGTCGCCGCATGAAGCGCGTTTACGATCGACACGAATGGGTGATGGATGAACGACGCGTTGACGCGCGCCATCTGCCATTACGCGCCGCTCGAACACAGCGCGCGATCATCAACACTGTCCGCCGCTGGGATGCTGAACGCATCTCCAGAGACGCGCATCTAATTACACAACCCACTCTCCTGCTTTGGGGTGAAAACGATCGCGAAATTCCACTCGCGGATGGCGAGCGTCTCCACGCGGAGATTCCCGGCTCGCGCCTGATCGTGTTTTTGAAATGCGGGCACTTGCCGCACGAGGAGTATCCGGAAGCCTTCACGAATGTCGTCATCGATTTTGTGAAAGCGAGATCCGTGTAACCTGCGGATGGAGGTTTTATGTCTATCCAACGCAACGACTGGTCGCTACAACGCAAAGGCATCATCGATCAGGAGCGCCACAAGGATCGTGTAAAGGAAGCCATCCGCAAAAACCTCGGCTCGATCGTCTCCAACGAAGCCATCATCCTTTCCGACGGCAAGCGCACCGTCAAAGTCCCAATCAAAGCGCTCGACGAATACAAGTTTCGCTTCAACTATCAAAAAGCCAAACACGTGGGCCAGGGCGACGGGAAGACTCGCGTCGGCGATGTGATCGGACGCGAGAGCCGGCCCGGCAGCGGCCAGGGCTCGGGACAAGCGGGACAGGATGCAGGCGCCGATTACTACGAAGCGGAAGTAAACATCGACGAGCTCGCCGCGCTGATTTTTGAAGACCTTCATCTTCCCTATCTCGAGGAGAAAGCAAAACGCGCGGTGCAGTCGCGCAAGACGCAGTTCAACGAGATTCGTCGCACGGGTGTAATCGCGAACCTCGATAAGCGCCGGATGATTCTCGAAAACATTCGTCGCAACGCGCGCGAAGGCAAGGCGCGCTTCGGCGACATCAAGAAAGAGGATCTGAGGTTCAAGACGTGGGAAGAAGTGATGCGTTACGAATCGAACGCGGTCGTCATCGCGATGATCGACGTTTCGGGCTCGATGGGTGAGTTTAAGAAATACATTGCGCGGAGTTTTTATTTCTGGATGGTCCGGTTTTTGAGAACGAAGTATGACAACGTCGAGATCGTTTTCATCTCGCATCACACTGAAGCGAAAGAGGTCAGCGAGGAGCAGTTCTTTACGCAGGGAGAGTCTGGCGGCACGGTGGTTTCTTCCGCCTACCAGCTCGCGCTGGACATCATCAGGCAGCGCTTCCGGCCATCGGATTGGAACATCTATCCGTTTCAC
>DATHTI010000017.1:0-10150 GCA_035463335.1 Pyrinomonadaceae bacterium
ACTGTCGAGCCGTCGCTCAGGTTCAGGCAGTAGAGATCGCCGTGCTCCGTTCCGATGTAAGCGCGATCATCGACGACAGAAAAACTGCCCTCCATCGATCCGAGCCGTTCCGTTTTGTAGATCAACGAGCCGTCGTCGAGATTCAGGGCGTAGAAAAATCCATCTTCGCCGCCGAAGTAAACGCGGTTATTGATAACGGCTACGGAGCAATCGACTTCGAAACCGGTTTTAAATTTCCAGATGAGAGTGCCGTCGCGCGCGTCGAGGCAGTAGATGTAGTGATCGAGGCCGCTGGCGATGAGACGGTTGCCGACGATTGTAGGCGTGGCCTTCAGGCTGTCTTCCGTTTTGTAAGTCCAGATCAGGCGACCGTCTTTTTTGTCGAGGCAATAAAGACGACCGTCAGCGGAGCCGAAGTAAACGTGGTGTTCGTCGACTGATGGTTGACCGGGCCAGCTCGAGCCGCCCCACGGATCTTTGTGGAGGCGTCCGGTGATCCATTTCGTTTCGAATTCCCAGACGACTTCTAACTTACGACCAGACCACGGCCCGGTGCCGTAGAAGTTACGAGACGCGTTGCCGAGCCACATGGGAACGGACGATGGTGGTTTCGGAGGTAATGGAGGTTTAGCCGCGGTCTCGGTGATGACCTTGCCGCCACACGCAGGCAGCAATAAGAGCAGCGCTAAAATGAGGGGGGCGATACGCAGCATGTTTATAGAATCTGTGTAATCTGTGGATAACTCAGCTATTGCAACCACTCACCGGAATAGACTACTTCAGCCGTTCCCGTAATCACAACCTCACCATCCGCGCGCCACTTAATACGGACTTCGCCGCCTTCCATCAATACGCGCACGTCGCGATCGGCTTTTTCATTCACCATCGCCGCCACCGCGCCGGCACACGAGCACGTGCCCGAAGCCGTCGTCTCGCCAACACCACGTTCCCAAATTCGCAGCTCGATAAAATCCCTCTCGACAGGGCGCACAAACACGACATTCGTTCGATCCGGAAATTGCGGATGAACTTCGATCGCTTTTCCAATCGCACGCCAGTTCAACGCGTCAAAGTCGTCAACAAAGATGCAGCAGTTTGGATTTCCCATTTGCATCGCTGTGACAGGAAAACTCTCGCCGTTAACCAGTAACGGATAATCGACGACCTTCTCGAGTGGCGGCGTGATCGACATCGGTATCGAGCCGGTATCAAACTTCGGTTGTCCCAATTCGGATTCAAACAAAAATTTGCCGGGGCTCGGTTCACCGCGCAGGAAGTATCGCTTCAAGCCTGTTTTGGTTCTGAGTAGCAGCTGTTCCTTCGTCCAGAGCTGTTGGTAGTAAAGATACGCGACGGCGCAACGAGTCCCGTTGCCGGAAAGTCCAGCTTCACTACCATCGGGATTGAAGATGCGGCAACTAAAATCCGCTTCGTCACCCTTCAGCTTGCCGATGATCGCGATCCCATCACCACCCGCGCCGTAATGCCGGTTGCAGATACGCCGCGCAAACTCGCCGAGATCCCCAGCCTCGCTGAGCTGCTCAGCTTCAATCACTAGATAGTCGTTTCCGAGCCCGTGGAATTTAGTGAATCGTATTCCCATCCGTGTTATCTGTGGTTACTCAGGTTTACCCGTGAATGAGGCAATGAGAACTGTAATCGGATCGATGCACATAGATCGCGGATCGAGATCGCGTGGGTAGTTGTTGACCATGATCGAAAACGCGAGCTTCTCGCCGCCCGCAGTCGTCAGGTAGCCGCCGAGACTTGCGGCTGAGCTGAGCGAGCCGGTCTTCGCGCGCACGTTGTTCTCGCCAGGCGTTCCTTTGAACCTGTTGCGCAACGTTCCGTCGACGCCACCGATAGGAAGCGCGTCGCGGAATACAGTCGCATAACGATGCTTGCTCATAAACGTCAACAACTGCACCGACGCTTCAGCAGTGATCATATCGTTGCGCGAGAGACCGGAACCGTCGTCGAGCACGAGCGCTTCGGGCCTGATGCCCACCGTCTTCAAAAACGATCTGACTGCTTCCAGGCCAAGCTCTTCCGACGTTTGCGTGAGGTTCGACATCGTTACCGGCGGCGGTGTGACTTTCCCGAGCGTTCGCAGGATGAGCTCGGTATAAAGGTTCTGACTAGGCTTCAGCGTTTGCGCCGCGATCAGGCTGAACGGCGGCGACTGGAAGGTCGCGATCTCGTTTTGAAATGACGAGGAAGCGGTAGACGAGCCGTTCGTGCCGCTGATCGTCACGCCAGTGATCAAGGTGGGCTGCGGGGTCGCGCCATTAGTGCGCGAAGCGCCCGTGATCGTGACGCCCTTTTGCGCGAGTGACGAGCGCAGCATGTAGACGAAAAGCAATCCAGGATGCGAGATGCCGATGCCGCCGGTGTACCCACGATCTTCGAGCGGAATGCTGCCAGTGATCGTGATCGTGTTCTCGTTGAGACCGCGATGAATGGAGAGCTCACGCCTGCTTCCTTTCGCAGACGTTGTGACTTTGTTGACGATTGTGAGCAACGGATCGGGTGGACCAGTGGTGATCAACGCCGGCTGGCCAATTGCGGTGCCGGGCTTGACGAAGAGATCGAGTGCGTTGTCGTTGGCCGTTAACGGCGTGATTTCGGCGCCGTAATACCACGTCAAGTCTTCCCAGTTCCAACCGGAGCCATACTTTGGTCCAACAAAGTAACTCTCGTCGCCCACGATATCGCCTTCGTCGCGCTTCACGCCTGCCGCGACGATCCGGGTGGCGAGATCGTCGATTGCTTTGAAGTAGTTGCCGTTGTTGAAGCGCGCCGCGATCGACGGATCGCCGCGACCATAGATCGTTAAATCCCCACGAACTACGCCCGCCGCGTCAGGTCGTGTGTAAGCGTAAACGGAAGTCGAGAAACGATAATCAGGAGACAAACGATCGAGCGCGGCCGCGACGGTGTAGAGCTTCATGTTCGACGCCGGGCGCAGTAGTTTCCCTGCGTTCTCCTCGAAGAGGATGCGACCATTGTCGAGCGAAACAACCTTGATCCCGACCATCGCCGACGACAGCTCCGGCTTCGCGAGCACTTCGGCAATCTTCGCGCGCAACTCGGGAAGTGTCTTCGGCTGCGCCACCGCAGACGAAACCCAGAACAGCAGTAAATAGATCAGCAGCGAGATTCTTCGTTTGTACATAAGATCTGTTTTTAAAATCCGTGTTATCCGTGATTAAGTTTCTCCATCAACTCCGCGAACCGTGGATCCCCGCGCAACGACGCCAAATTCGGATCATTCTCGAAACACGGCCGGTTCGCATTCCCAAGCGAAATCGAGCGCTCGAGCCACTCAAACGCATCACCCTGCAATCCCTCCAGCGCGTAAACCGATGCGATCGAATAACTGATATCCGCATCAACCTCGCCATTGCGCTTCACATCCGGCGTGAGCTGCGCGAGCGCCTCGTCGTGCTTGCCCTGCGCACTCAAAAACATCGCCATGAACGGTCGTATCCCATGCATGTTCGGATGTTTCTCGACGACGTCTTTCATTAGCTCCGCGGCTTCATCCGTTTGCCCCGTGTAGTACAACGCGAGCGCGCGGAAAGTCCGCACGAGCGCGTTATCGGGATCACCGGCAGTGTTCAGCTCGCGAAACGTATCATCGAAGTGGCCCATGTACATGTGCACGAGCGCACGACTATAACTCGCTACGACATGCGCTGCGGGATCGAGCCGCACTAAACGATCATAGCTGCGTAGCGCCCGGCCGTACTCGCCGTCCAAACGATGCAGGAGGGCTTTTACGAAATGGACCACCGGCTCGTTTGGCGCCTCGCGTCGCGCGCGCTCGACTTCATCGCGCGCTTTCTGTTTCTGCCCGCGCCAGAGATACACAAACACCATCAACATGCGCGCTTCGAAGATGCTCGGATCGATCGCGAGTGCTTTTGTGAACGCCGCTTCCGCGCGCTCGTAATCCTCGGATCCGCCAAAGCCTTTGAAGACGCGATTCACGTAACAGGCGCCGAGACCGTCGTGAGCGAGTGCGAAGTTTAAATCGAGCTGGATCGCGCGCTCGAAATGCGCAATCGCGCCATCGCAATCCTCGGCCGACAACGTGCGAAAGATGAAACGCGCAAACAAGTCACGTCCGCGCAAGTACTGCTCGTAAGCTGCCGGATTGCGAGTCGAGGCTTTGCCGGTTCCGACTTGCTCGTGCGGGCTCAGCTCGACGCTCAAACCCTCGACAATCCGCTGTGCGATCGTGTCCTGGATCACGATAATGTCTGACGCGGCGGTGTCGATGCGGTCGCTCCATAACAACTCGCCAGTCGCGACGTCGATCAGTTGCGCCGTTACGCGGAAACGATCGCCTGAATGAATAAAGCCGGCCGTTAGCACAGCATTGACGCCGAGCTCCTGTCCGATCTCACGCGGATCTCGCTGCTGTCCCTGGTATCGCGCAATCACTGACGAAGGCCGCACCACGAGCGAGCGCACGCGCGCGAGCTCAGTAATCACGGCATCGGCGAGCGAGAACTCGTAAAACGTCGCCGCGGGATCGTTACTGAGGTTGCGAAAACACAGAATGGCGAGACTCTTCTTTTCCTGATCCGTGATTGTTGTAAACGGCGTTTCGTGAATGCCTGACTTCGATGGCGTGACGTTTGGCGCTGATGTCGGTGATTCGGTGCGCGTGATCGACTTCAACCAGCGCACTGCTCGTGACACTGGATTTCCGCCCGCGAGATGGCGAGGCGGCTCAGGTGTCACGCTCTGGAAGCCAGTCGCGCCGGCATCGATCTCCTGTAGCACCTGCCGCAGCTCGTTGCGAAAGTCTTCCATGTTCTGGAAGCGATCTCTCGGCTCTTTTGCGAGTGCTTTGTCGACGATCTGTTGCAGTCGCGGCGGGATCGCGCTAGAGCGCAATTCTGTGATCGGTCGTGGTGAATCGTGCAGCACTGCGTGACGCACGTCGATTGTGGTTTTACCGCGAAACGGCCACGTGCCGGTCAGCATCTCGTAGAGCAGTACGCCGAGTGAAAAAATGTCGGCGCGCTTATCGACGCGATCGCCGCGCGCCTGTTCGGGGGCGGCGTACGTTGCGGTGCCATATGGCACGCCGACTTCGGTGAGCTCGGTGCGGTGAATTCCGGCCGTGGCGGCTTCAGTGTCGTCGAGCAGCTTCGCGAGTCCGAAGTCGAGCACCTTCACCTGGCCCGTCGAGGTCACCATTACATTGCCGGATTTGATATCGCGATGAATGATGCCGCGGCTGTGTGCGGCGGCGAGTGCGTCGGCGACTTGCAAACCAATCAGCAGCGCGGTCTTTAGCTCGAGCGGGCGGCCGGCGACGAGCTGGCGCACGTTCTTGCCTTCGACAAACTGCATCGAGATGAAGTGAGTGCCGTCAACTTCATCGAGATCAAAGATGGTGCAGATGTTTGGGTGGTCCAACGAGGACGCGAGGCGCGCTTCGCGCTCGAAACGTTTCAGATTCGCTTCCTTCGCACTGAGCTCCGGAGGTATGACCTTGATCACAACCGGCCTGCCAAGCTTCGTGTCGATAGCTTTGTAAACCGCTCCCTGCCCGCCAACACCGAGCTTGTCTGTGATGCGATAATTGCGAAGCGTCTTGCCTACCATCCGCGTCAATCCGCGTTAATCCGCGGTAAAAGAACTTAACAATTCCTCGGCACTCGCTGTTGCAGTTCCAACCTTCCCAACCACGATCCCCGCAGCTCGATTCGCGAACGACGCCGCCTCGACCATCGTCGCGCCACACGCGAGTGCGCATGCAAGCGCCGCGATGACTGTGTCGCCCGCACCCGTGACATCATAGACCTCGCGCGCCGCTGTTTCGACGTAAACCGGCCCGCCATTACCTTCCAGCAACATCATTCCACGATCGCCGCGCGTTATTAACACCGCATCACAGCCGAGCTTCTCGCGAATTATTTTCGCTGCCGTGTGCGAACCGTCGTCTGAATGATCTTCGCTGTCGCTCATTCGCAGTGCTTCTAAGTGATTGGGCGTGACGAGCGTTGCCGGGCGGTAAGAGTTGAAGTTGCGCAGCTTGGGATCGATCAGCACAGGCACCTGCTCGTAAGCCACCGGTAAAATCTCGCGCAGGATGCGCGGCGTCACCACGCCTTTGTCATAGTCTGAAACTACAAACGCGTCCGCCTGCTTCAGTGCTTCCTTCAGACACGCAATGAGCTCATCCTCGATTTTCGTCGTGACAGGAACGCGCGACTCGCGATCGGCGCGCACGACGAGCTGGCTGTGCGCGATGATGCGTGTTTTAGTGGTCGAGCAGCGAGTGTCGTCAACGATCAAACAGCCGTCGTGTGCTCCGAGCTCGCGCAGCTCAGCCTGCAAACGATCGCCTGGACCATCTTTGCCCACCACACCAACCACGGAGCCGCGCGAGCCGAGGGCAACGAGGTTGGCCAGCACGTTCGCAGCGCCGCCGAGATGCACCGATTCTCGACGCACATCGACAACCGGCACCGGCGCTTCGGGAGAAATGCGCGTAACGTCGCCCCAAACAAACTCGTCGAGCATCACATCGCCCAGCACGAGAACGTAACGGTCCTGAAGTGTCTTAAGGATTTCGGAAGCACGAGTTTTAGTTAATTGAGGCATTGGTTACGACAAAATGCGGTCAATCGCTGCTGTGACCCTTGCGACTGGGACTCGTAAAATGCATTCGGGTTGATCGAACTTCTCGCAAAAATAGCCGGGACAAGGCTGGCACGGCATCTCTTCAAAGACGATTTCGGCCGGGGCCGAATTCCATGGGCGCCAGTGTGCGAGGTTTGAAGAGCCAAAGATCACGACAGCAGGCGTTCCGACAGCCGCTGCGATGTGTGCGATGCCGCTATCGTTGCCGGTGAACAGTTGCGATCGTGCGGCGAGTGCGGTCACTTCCGGCAGCGATAGATCAAAGGTAGCAATTCTTACATTCGCTTCGGAGCAGAGTTTCTCGAGTAGCGCTTTCTCGTTTGGTGCAGCGATAGCAACTGGTGCAAAGCCTCGCTCCGCTACGAACTCAGCGACACGCGCAAAATTTTCCGTCGCCCATTGTTTGGTTGCGAATGCGGCCGCGGGATGAATCAGCGCGATCTTTCGATCATTTAGACCGGATTCACCGAGCAACCTTTTGACCGTTTCGGCCGCCTTTTGCGAGATTCCCAACTGCGTCCGCGGACGATCCGTAACCGGCACACCGGTCCAACCCAACAACGCGAGTTGCTGCTCAACTGAGTGTGTCTTCTGTTGGCCCCAGAGCAACAACGGCGAGGGCGCCTGGTAATTATGAAGTTGCGCGTATTGATAACTCTCAAACCCGACGCGATGACGCGCGCCCGTCGCTCGTGTCAAAAACGTCGCCGTAGTCCCACCGTGCAAATTGTAAACAACGTCGTAATTCGCCGCGCGAAGCTCACGCGCCGCGCGCGCCCGCGCCATAAGTCCATTCCGCTCCAACACGATCACATTGTCGACGTATGGATGATTGTTCAGCAGCGGCGCCACCCAATCCTCGACCAAAATGTCTACCGTGACGTTCGGCAGAAAACGCTTCAAAGCGTAAAGCGAAGGCGTGGCTAAAACCGTGTCGCCAATCGAGCGCAAACGGACCAGCAACACCTTGCGCACTTCCGACCAGTCCCAGCGCGGCGGCGCCAAGGGCTGCGCTGCGTCCTGACCCTGCAATCCGTAGTTTGCCTGTGTTTCGATGACGCGTAGCTGTGGAGAGAGCTCAACGATGTCGCGCAGGCTGTTCATCGCATCACTCTTCGATGGTGGCCTCGTCGATTAGCATTACCGGGATGTCGTCGCGAATCGGGTAAACGCGTTTACACTCGACGCACTTCAGCGCATTACCATCCGGCTTGAGCTCGACCTTCGCTTTGCAAGCCGGACACGCGAGTATTTCCAAGAGTTCCTGACTGACTGCCATGGGCTAGACCTTTCTAAGCGGCACTTCTGCGCGGGAAATGCGGAAAGCTTACCACAGTAACGAGCCACGAGCAGCCAACTGTAGGGGCGGCCCTCTGTGGCCGCCCCAAGTCGGCAATTACGCTGGGGCGGCCACGGAGGGCCGCCCCTACAATTGCGCCTCCGAGCGGTTATACTCTGGAGCATGTCGTTGGAATTTGCCCTGCAATACGCCTGCCCCCTTCGCGCGAATTACTCCGAGCGCCATTTGCGCGAGTGGGGACGACTCAGCAGCTTGCACGCAAAGCTCACAACCGGCGACGCGAGCGCGCCGTCAGTCGACAAGCTGCAATGGGTTGAAAACGCGAGCGCGGAAATCGAGCGTATGCAGGAGGCGACGGTCGTCTGCGCGCATTGCCCGGCATGCCTCCCGCTCGACACTGCCGGCGACGGCGAATCTGTAGGCTGTCTCGGTCGGATCAACTATCCGGTTGAAGCGCAGTTTGAAAAGTTTCTCGCCGATCGCGTGCAGCTCTCGCTCGACACGCTTGACGCTGACGATCAGCCGCGACTGCTGCGAATCCTGGTCGATCCGGAGTCGCCGTTTGATGGTGAGGCGACAAAGGAGTTGCGGCGCGTTGTTACTGAAGATGGCTTGCGGTTTTTCGAATTGCGCGTGCCGATCGTTCTCACGCGTGAAGCCGCACGACTAACAACCGACAACATCTTCGATCTACTCGCCGGGTTCCGCTCGGAAGACAGCGACCTGACCACTTACACTCGCGAGCTTCCGTTCGAAGCCGCTGCCGACTACTACGATTTTCTCGATCTGGTTTTGCGCAGCGAGCTGAGCCAGTCGGAAGTCGCACGGCTAACGTCGCGCAGTCGAAACTACAACCAGTTTCTACGACTCCTGACAGCCATCGAAAAAGCCGAAGCGCTCAACACACGTGTCCTGATTGATTAAATTTACGACTGGTTACGCTCGTCTAACATGCGGAGCGTGTCGAGGATGAGGTTTGTGTTGCTGACTGCCTGTATGCGGACTGGAAACTGTTCCTGCGTCTTTTGAAATTCAAATGTGCCGCTCGTGATCTCGACCACTTTCTGAAACGCCGGGTCGCCGACGTTGTTACCACATGCCGCATCGACGATTCGTCCCTCATTGAACTTCACGTCGCCCTGGTGCTTTTCACCGCTGAGAGTTAGTACGCCGTTTAGCCTCGCGTTTTCGATGACCTGAATGGCGTCGAAGACGCTGATGGTGCTGAGGTCACCGGCGAGGGTGAAGTGCCTGCGCTCGAAATTGGCTTCCGGGGCGGGAGCGGGCTTGAGGTCGGGGCGGCGGGCGCGGCGAATCGCCTCGAGTCCGCCTGCAATGTTTATCCGACCATCGAGCTGTTTGGCTTCGAGCAGGCGGTCGTGGGCAGCGTCGAAGTCTTCGCGCTCGATGTAGAGACTGGCGAGGGCGAGACACTGGCGGGCAGCCTCCTCATTCTGCTTGTAGCTGGAGCAGATTTCCCGCAGGCGCTCGCGCAGTTTGATGGATCGGCCGGACATCTCAAGGGCCGTTCGGAGGCGCTTGATGGCCCGTTCCGGCGCCTGGTACTTGATAAAGAGCTCGGCGTCGAGCAAAGCTGCTTCGATCTCGCTGACGTGCTCAGTTTGTGAGTCAGTGACGGGCATCCGACGAAGTTTACCATAAGCGATTTGCGGGCTGGCGACACGAAATGGTGCGCGAGATGGTCCTTTTTGGCGTCTAAATCCGCGTAGTAAGTGAGGGGATTCGATTGGCATGCAACCTGCGGGGTGCACGAATCGTAAGTTCCCGATTAGAAAGGATTGGCGAATTACAATGAACCGGTGGATGAAAAGAAGAATCGAACGCTCACGGGCTCGCTGCGACAAGTACCGTAACCGCGGATAACACGGATAGATTTACGGATTGCCCCGCTGCTTTTTGAGGTTGTCGAAAACCACTCTCTTGAATTCAGGCCTCTCGCCGAAATTCAGTAATAGACCCACCTCAATCTCCGTAGCTCTCAAATAATTCATAAGTTGCGCGCGGTGCGATGAATCCAGGCTGCGTGCCGCCTTAAGCTCAAGCAGCACGCAGTTTTCGACCAAAATGTCGGCTTCAAACTTACCGACTTGATGTCCCCGGAACCAGACCGGAATATTTACCCGACTACACGCCTTCAGCCCCGCGGATTCAAGAGCCAACATC
>DATHTI010000018.1:0-6802 GCA_035463335.1 Pyrinomonadaceae bacterium
TTTGTGGGGGTGCAATTTCCAACTGTGCGCGTGACGATAGACCTATTTCCCGATCGTGTCAATAGACAAGTTTTGTCTGTAAACCCAAAGTTGAAATGTCACCCAAATGCGCAAAGTAGAAATGTCACCTTCTACTTGCGCAAGATACAGAGTTCACCACGGCGCTCTCTGGCCAGCATCGAGTTCTCAGTAAAGTCGAATAACCTCCAGGGATGCGACATCGGCACGGGTTTACGTTTTTGCTTCGGCCTGGCAGCCGTGCGCGCGGCCGCGCGCGCGGCTACCGGTTGAAGCAATTTGGCCTCGACCACCTTCGCCTGTTGCTGCTCTTGTTCGCAGTAGATGCTGTACTCCAATGGCCGCTGCTTGTATTCGATGGTGATCTCACCGCTGCTCTTCTCACGTACCTCGACGTGCGCGCCGCGCATGGTATAGGACGGGCGCTTGGTTTTGATTTGGTAGATCACATTGTTGTAGGAAAGCGTCAGGTTCTTGGATAACGTGCGCCGTTCACAAAGCGTCAACACACGGTCCAGGTCTTCACCTTTAGCCAACGGCCGATGCGCTGATTCCGCCGCGCGTGGTGCCACCGCGAAACGCTGATTGTAGTCAGCCATAAACTCCGGCAAGTAAGCATTGGCTGCTGCTACTGTGCCAAGACCACGCAAACGCAGTTCTTTGGTCAGCCGATCCTGGAGCGTCTGATTGGCGCGTTCCACTCGCCCTTTCGCTTGTGGTGAATGCGCACAGATCAACTCAATCTGGAGCTCTTTGAGAGCGCGCCCAAACTGGGTCAGGCCGGTGCCCGAGAGTGCATTCGGTATATTCACGCGGAAAACACCAAACTTATCGCTGTAGAAAGCCAGCGGTTTGCCAAACGCGGTGATGTAGGACCGCACGGCCGCGAAGTAATTGAAGGTCGTCTCCGCCTCTACGAATTGCAAATACATCAACCGTGAAGTGGCATCGTCGACGAACACCAGCAACGTGCATTTGGGAGCGCGGCCTTCGAACCAATCATGGGGTGAGCCGTCGATCTGCACCAACTCTCCCAAACGCGGGCGGCGCTCACGCAACTGATGAATCACCACGCGACGGACAGCTTTGGCTTTCCAGAGCCCTTCGCCGATCAGCAACTGCCGGACGGTCTCAACACTTAACGACACGCCTTCTATTGCCAGTTTTTCCGTCGCCAGTGTTGGCCCGAAATCAGGATAGCGCGACCGCAACAACTGCTGCGCTTTGTTGATAGTTTTCTCAGGGAGACGATTGTTTGAGGGCTGCCCACGCCGTTTGGAAACGAGGCCTGCAGCTCCACTCGCCTGGTAAGCTTTGCACAGCCGCTTCACCTGACGCACTGAGATTGACAATAGTTCCGCCGCCTGGCGTTGTGTGAGTGTCTTGCGCTTGACTCGTTGGATTACTTCTAACCGCGTCAGTTCTCGTTGACTCATCGGTAGTAGGGGATCCACCTGCTCCGCACCTTTCGTGTTGAAGATGCTTCTTCACTACCACAAAAGGTGACATTTCAACTTTGGAGAAAGGTGACATTACTACTTTGGGCTAACAGCGAGCGAGGATACTCTTCCGAACAGCAGGCACACCTACCAGTTCAAAAACAACAAACGGTGCAATGCGCAAGGGGGATCACCCCGATAACATTGCACCGTCGTTGAACCCTAAGTCTCACGCCGGTACCGACGCGCAACCGTCGAGTCTATGGCGGCAGTCTAAGCGCCAGACGAGTTCGCGTCAACAAAGTGCCGTAAAATAAAACACCCCGAAGCTTTCGCCGCTGCCCGATGAAACATTTTCCCCTCAACACTCCATTAATGATATACAGACGAGAATCTTCTATAACGGAAGGACAAAATTATGCGTAAGCCAATATTCGATACAATCCGCGCTCAACGCGGCAAGGGTTTCACCGCCGACGAAGTCAAGGCGGTCGACGCACTGCTCGACCGGCTCGGTGTCGAAAAAGACGACGAGCCGGCGCCGCAACCCATCCCCGCTCCCATAGTCGTCGCACCAGTGAATGGCACGGCAGGGTTAGACAACGCGCAAGCCTTCTTCGATGCAGTGCGAGAGTCGCGCCTCTTTGGCAGCGGGCTCACGCCCGATCAGGTGAAGGGACTCGAGACGGTGTGCAGCGTCGCAAAAGCGGCTAGCTGGCCACTCGCGTTCACCGCCTATGCGTTGGCGACTGCCGCCCACGAGACCGCCTACACGATGCAGCCAGTACGCGAAGCCTTTTGGCTCAATGAGAATTGGCGCCGCTCTCATCTCCGCTATTATCCGTTTTACGGTCGCGGCTACGTCCAACTCACCTGGAAAGACAATTATGAGAAAGCGGATCGCGCTTTGGATCTGGGCGGACGGCTGACCGGCAACCTCGATCTCGCATTAGACCCTGACATAGCCGCAAGGATCATGGTCAGGGGAATGCAGGAAGGCTGGTTCGCCGGCGATAAAGCAGGCAAGCGCCACACGATGGCCCGGCATCTGCCATCGAGCGGCGTGGCCACCGTAGCCCAGTTGACCTCAGCGCGCCGGATCATCAATGGCACAGACAAGGCCGGGAAAATCGCGGGTGAAGCAAGGATGTTTCAGGACGCGTTACAGGCCGGCGGCTGGTAAAGTAAACAGCTCAGTTTTTCATCCACAGGTTACACAGATGTCATAAAATCTGCGTAATCTGTGGATAAGAATGTTTGCTGTTTGCGGAGGAGCCTGCCATGAAAGCCCACAACGGAATTCGTCTCACTTGCACCTGGCTCGCGATAGTGTTGCTCGCCGGCGTCAGCTTTGCGCAGCAAGGCTACAAGAAGCCGCCGAAGGAAGTGCTCGACATTCTGAACGCGCCGGTCACGCCCGGTATTTCAGTAAGTCCGGCGCGCGATAACGTCATCCTGACAACCGGTCTTCGCTATCCGCCACTCGCCGATGTGGCCCAACCGATGCTGCGACTCGCCGGACGTCGTATTAACCCCGCGGCAAACTCGCCACATCGTTACCAGTATTCCGTTGCATTAACTTTGAAGCGCGTGGCCGACGGCTCGGAAGTAAAGATCGATGTTCCGCCGGGCGCGAAGATCAGCGGTGTCGAATGGAGTTACGACGGAAAACACTTTGCCTTCCTGAATGGAACCGCAAATCGCGTCGAGCTCTGGGTAGGCGACGCGGCGACAGGCAAGATCCGAAATCTGAAAGGCATCACAATCAACTCAGTCATGCCCGCCGCCTTGACGTGGATGCCTGACAATCGCACGCTGCTGGTCCAACTCGTGCCGGCTTCGCGTGGCGCCGCGCCAGCTATGTCGCCGGTCCCAACGGAGCCAAACACGCAGGAGAGCTCCGGACGGCCTGGACCAGTAAGAACATACGAAGACCTGCTGAAGAGTCCTTATGACGAGAGGTTGTATGAATACTACGCGACTGCGCAGCTCGCTTTAGTCGACGTTGCAAGCGGACGCGCGACGCCACTCGGGCAACCGGGAATCTTCCCAGGTGTCGATCCCGCACCCGACGGTCATCACGTGTTAGTGACACGTCTGCACAAACCGTTTTCTTACCTGTTTCCTGACAACGCGTTTCCGAAGGACATCGAAGTTTGGGACACGAAAGGCAAGCTTGTTTACAAAGTCGCGAGCCTGCCGCTTGCCGATCAGGTGCCGATCGACGGCGTGATCACTGGTCCACGTTCCGTGCGCTGGCGACCTGATGAGCCGGCCACACTCGTCTGGGTGCGCGCGCTCGACAACGGCGATCCGAAGAAGAAGGTTCCTCATCGCGACAGTATCGTGATGTTGAAAGCGCCGTTCACCAGCCAGCCAGCCGAGATTTTCAAAACGGAACATCGTTTTTCAGGAATGTTTTGGGGCGAGAGGGATGGAGTCGTTTTGATCTACGACTACGAGCGTGATAAGCGCTGGGTGCGGGCTTTTCTGCTCAATGCAAACAAGCCTGACGTCGCAGCAAAGTTGGTTTGGAGCAGGAACCAGCAGGATCGCTATAACGACCCGGGCGCAATCGTTATGAAAGTTGTTAAAGGTCAACGTGCGATGCTGCAAAATGGCGACTCGATCTATTTAATCGGTAATGGCGCCTCACCGGAAGGCGATCGCCCGTTTCTCGATCGGTTCAACCTGCAAACACTCAAGTCAGAACGGCTCTTTCGCAGCGAGGCGACGAGCTACGAAGGACCGGTTGCTTTGTTGAGCGACGATGGCGCGCAGTTCATCACGCGACGTGAATCGCCAACGGAAGCACCGAATTACTTCGTAAGAAGCAGCGCTGCCCAGTCTCGCGCACTCACGCAATTTAGCGATCCGACACCGCAATTACGCAGGATCAAGAAACAACTGGTTACGTACAAGCGCGCTGATGGTGTGCAGTGTTCGTTTACGCTTTACCTGCCGCCGGATTACAAGGAAGGCACGCGCCTGCCAACAATTGTTTGGGCGTACCCGCTCGAGTTTACCGATGCCGGCACCGCCGGACAGATCACTGGCTCAACCCAAAAAGCGACCTCGATCGTTGGTCCATCGCACCTGTTCTTCCTGTTGGAAGGTTACGCGATACTCGATAATGCGACGATGCCGGTGGTTGGCAGTCCTGAGACAGTCAACAACACGTACGTCGAACAGATCGTGATGAGTGCGAAAGCCGCGATCGATAAAGCGACGGAGATGGGTGTGACCGATCCGGAGCGTGTTGGGGTGGGCGGCCATAGTTATGGTGCTTTCATGACGGCGAACCTGCTGGCCCATAGCGATCTGTTTCGTGCCGGGATCGCGCGCAGTGGTGCGTACAATCGCACGTTGACGCCATTCGGATTTCAGAGCGAGCGTCGCACGATCTGGGAGGCGCCGGAGTTGTATTTGAAAGTCTCGCCGTTCATGTTTGCGACGAAGATCAATGAGCCGATGTTGATGATTCATGGTGAAGCTGACGACAACACCGGAACGTTTCCGATCCAGTCGGAGCGCATGTACCAGGCGATGAAAGGGGCCGGGGCGACCGTTCGTTTGGTGATGTTGCCGCACGAAGCGCACGGTTATGCTGGGCGCGAGAGTATCGAGCACGTGTTGTTCGAGATGATCAATTGGTTCGACAAGTACGTGAAGCACGCGCCGTCGCGAAGCAAAGACACCAGCACCGCTCAGGTGAAGTAGAAAGTTTAGCCACAAAAGGCACAAAAAGCACAAAGCTATTCTGAACTCATTTCGTGCTTTTTGTGCCTTTTGTGTACCTATTAAATCCAATGTGGATCGAAGTGCCAGCGGCGTTTGCGGAGGGATTGTTCGGTCCAGAAGTTTCGGAGTAATTCGATTTGTGGGGTTGAGTCGTTGTTGAGGACGACGGTAACAACGTCGTAGCGGTGTGGCTCGTTTTCGATGCCGAGCATTTGTCGATAGACGCGGGCGGCGCGCGTGATCTGTCGACGCTTGCGTAGATCGACATTGATTTGTGGTGGTGCGAACCAGTCGGACGCACGTGTTTTTACTTCGATGAAGCAGAGGGTGTCGCCGTCGTACGCGATGAGATCGATCTCGGCGTTGATAACTGCGCTGCGCCGGCTGCGGCCCACGGGAAGTGTGAAATTCGCAGCGACAAGGCGATAGCCGAGCTGATCGAGGTATGCAGCGGCGTACGATTCGCCGAGAGCGCCTAGTGAGGATGGCATAGTCGACAGGATGACAGGATTTACAAGATTTGCAAGATCGTTATTTAGTTTCATAAACCCATCCACAAAGTACATCTGCGTAATCTGTGGATTAACCGAAGCGGGCTTTCTCCAGGAATTGCGGTGGGCGGCGCACCTTCGTCGCCTGCTCGAACGCATACGCAATCTTGATCAGCCTCGGCTCGCTGAACGCGCCGCCAAAAAACGAAATACCCACCGGCAAACCAAAAACGTAACCCGCCGGCACGGTGATGTGCGGATAACCTGCGACCGCAGACGCCGACGAATAGCCACCAGTGAAGTGATCGCCATTGATCCAATCGGTGGGCCACGCTGGTCCACCGGTCGGCGCGACGAGTGCGTCGAGACGGTTTTTCTTCATCACCGCATCGATCCCCTGCGCGCGCGTGAGCAGGTGGTTCTTACGCAACGCGGCGAGATACGGCTTGCTCGTGAGCGGTCCCTTCGCCTCGGCTTTGATCATGATGTCCTGGCCGAAGTACGGCATCTCGCGGGCGCTGTTCTTTTCGTTGAAAGCGATCACATCTTTTAGCGAGCGAACCGGCGCTTGTGGTCCAAGCCCCGCCAGGTAAGCATTCAGATCGGCCTTGAACTCGTACAACAAAACCTCAAATTCAGAATCATCAAACTTACCCGTCGTCGGAATGTCAGCCGGATCGACCAGCACCGCGCCGAGCTTCTTCATCTCGGCGAGCAGGTCGTTCATCAGCTTGTCGACGCGCTCATTAAACCCGAAGTGTTTGCGCGCGACGCCGAGCCGCATGCCGCGCAGCCCATCTTTGTCGAGAAACTGCGTGTAATCAGTAGCCGATTTTCCGCGACTCGCGTTTGTTGCTTCGTCGCGAGGATCAATCCCCGTCATCGCGCTGAGAAGTATCGCAGCGTCGCTGACTGTTCTGGTCATTGGACCAGCGGTGTCCTGGCTGTGCGCGATCGGGATGATGCCCGCGCGACTCACGAGACCAATCGTCGGTTTAATCCCGACGAGCGAATTCGCCGACGATGGACACACCACCGAGCCGTCCGTCTCTGTACCGATCGCAGCCGCACATAAATTAGCGGCCACAGCAGCGCCCGATCCGGAGCTCGAGC
>DATHTI010000019.1:0-5256 GCA_035463335.1 Pyrinomonadaceae bacterium
CGAGATTGAATCCTGCGATCACCACGCGTCGAGCTGAATCGAGTGGCACGTTGTCCATCGATTGCGCCAACGTGTAGGAGACAAGTGTTCCAAAGTCGTCTGTGAGTGGACGTTCAAACTTGAGTTGAAGCGCGCGGTAATTGGACTTGCCGCGATTCGTTGTGATGCGCAGGAAAGTGAAATCCGGGTTCTGGTCCAGCAGCGTTTCCGTGTGCAGCAGTCTCTTTCCGGCCGAGCCCACATAAGACGCAGTGATCAATTGGCGTCCTAAATGCTGTTGCATCGACACGTTCCAACTGATCACGTACGGCGCCTTCAGACGCGGGTCGAAAGCCAGCAACGGCAGAGCACTGCCTGTATTCGGCGCGTCAACGAGTGGAAAGGGAGAATCGAATACTGAACCACCTGAGACGAATGGAATAGAGCTCGCGAAGATGTCGCCCGAACGATCCTGGCCCAAGTCGTAGAGGATGCCCGCGCCACCGCGCAATACCAAATCATTCGTGATCTCATAAGCAATTCCCGCCCGTGGCGCGAAGTTGAGAAAGCGCGTTTGCCAAAGCGAGCTGCCAACCGGTGCGAGCTTGAGAGTAGCAGGATCATTTACTTGATCGACCGCAAACGCTTGCCCGTCGGTCGATGGCGGCGGCGCGAGCTCCCAGCGCAAACCGTAAGTCAGCGTCAATTGTGGTGTCGTCCTCCAGCTATCCTGTGCGAAGAGCGACAGGTTATGAAACACAGGATTCTGCGGGTCGCCGAAGCGCAACAGATTAATGCGCGTCGCGATGCCGGTGCTCGCCTGACTCATACCGTCGAAGAGCGCATTCAGCTCGGATGATCGCAGATCGATCGAAGGCGATATTCGACGGTAATCGCCGCCATACTTCAGCGTATGGCTTCCCCGAACGTTTTCGACTGAACCGGCGAGATTGAACTGGCGTTGCAGGTTCGACTGCTCGTCTCCGATCATCCACGCAGCATTTCGTGAATTCAGATCGAACGTGAAAGCAGAAACAGGGAAGGTGAAGTCAGGGACAATAGCGCCGCCAAAGTCGTCCAACAAGTACGTTCCGTTAACACGCGAACGACTGTAGTTGGCGCGCAGATTGAGAATTGCAGTTGACGAAAGGGTGTGAATCATTGACCCGGTAATCATTTGGGTGCGGCTCTGAAGACGGTTCATCGTATTGAGTGACAGTCCGTTTGCCCCCCGTAGCGTCGCCTCGGAATCAGCGAAGTTGTAACTACCGCGAAGCATTGTTGCCGTGCTTAACGAGTGATCGATGCGAATGCTGCCGGCGTCATGGCGCGCCGGATTGGCAAAGCCAGACGCAAACTCCGCGAAACCATCAGGTCTCGATGCGCCGTTGGGAACAGGGAACATATCCAGAAACGGTCGAATTGCGGGGGTAGCTCCCGCCCTTGAAGAAAGCGAAGGAACGTCGGTAATGCCGACCATCGGCTGGCGCAGACGCATTCCTTCATACGACGCGAAGAAGAACGTGTGGTCCTGCTTGATTGGTCCACCAAACGTGCCGCCGTATGAATTCAATCTCTTCGGAGGTTCTTTTAGACCGCGACTGTTGGCGAACCAGTCGTTTGCATCGAGCGCGTCGTTCCCGAAGAAGTGGAACAGCGAGCCGTGAAACTCGTTCGTTCCACTGCGAGTCATAACCTCAACTTGCCCACCTGCGACACGACCTGACTCCGCCTGCGCCGCGACAGACTGAATGTTCACTTCCTGAACCGCGTCGAGTGTCGCGATGCCGTTCGCGCCGCCGCTCGCCGTCAGTGCGGGTATGTTGCCGGATGCGGACGTGCCGGGGCTTTCGCCGCCGGCAGCTATCCCGAAGTTTAAATTAACGCCGTCCATCTTGAATTCGTTGGAGCTCAGTCGTTGACCGTTCGCTGAATAGTTGAAGGTGTTCGTGCTGGACGCTACGACACCGGGCGTCAACGTGTACAGGCTGGTAAAGCTTCTCCCCTGAAGCGGAAGATTTTGAACCGAACGCGTCGACACGGGACCAGATTGAGGCGCGCTCGTGACCTGGACCATTGAATTGAGGACTGTAACGTTTGAGACAAGGCCGACTGTTTGTGCGTGAACCGGCACGTTGACGCGCACCGCATCTTCGGGTCCGGTGAAGACTACATCATCAATTGCGACGAACGACGTGTATTGGGTCATCAGCTTGAATTCGAGACCAAGCTGAGTGATCTCTTCTCGCAACTGATCTTGCACCGGTTTGTTTTGCTCGTTTGCGACTTCGTCGGCAACCAGATACTCGATACGACGGCGCGCCCAAAGACTGGCGAGTACGTCGTGATCCGTTTGGGTTTCCGGCAATTCCACGGGTATCTCACGAACAAAATCCTGACCGGCCATTTTTCCTTTCAACCAGATCGATCCTTTGCCGCCTTTTGTGTAACGGCCCGAGATAACCAGCGGTCTCGCACTGAAGAGATCGGGAATACGTTTTGGATAAATCTCGGTTACGGGAAGGTCTGACCATTCGATCGAGATATCAGTCAACAACGGGCTACGAACACGATCCGTGAAAACACGCGCCACCGCAGACGTGTTACCAACTTCAGAAACATAATTAACTTCGCCGCGACCGTACTGGCTCATCTTGTTGAGCAGCGAACGATTGGGTGCTGGTCCAAAGCCCATCGCAAACACGCGCGCATTCGGATGTTTCTGTACTTCGGCAATGATCTCCGTTTCATTGGAAACCTGGCCGTCAGTCAGGAAACAAGCGATGCGAACGTGCTGTTGTGAATCTGATGGATCGAGCGCGGCCTTGATAGCCTTCATCATCTCCGTACCGCCAACACCTTGCTGGCTCGCAAGAAACTTTTTCGCTTTTTGCAGATTTCGAGGCGTCGCGGGCACGGGTTCAGAAAACAGGATCGCGGTATCGCCTGCGAAGGTGATCAGGTTGAACGTGTCATGCGGGTTGAGTGTCGAGAGAGCGAGGTCCATGGTTTCCTTGGCTTTCTCAATGGGAAAACCACTCATGGAGCCGGAAGTGTCGAGCACAAACACCAGCTCTTTCGGGATTACGTTTTCGACTGCAACGCGCTGGGGTGGCTGTAAGATGAGAGTGAAGAAGCCACCCCTTTCGGAGCGATGGGTAAGGACGGCATCGTTGATGTTGTCGCCTGCGACACGATACGTCAGCAGAAAATCTTTATTTGGAATGGTGGCGCGATCTTTGAGACGCACGACGGCGCGCTTTTCGTCAATCTGCTGCACTTCGGTTTCGTGCGACTGGGAGTTAACGGCAACGATCGGCACACCAGCATCCAAATCGATTTCGAGAGAGATATCATGACCGGCACGCGTTTCAACGGGCGCGCTGGCGGGAGAGCTAAGTGATGCATCTGTTTGCGGCTTTGCATCGGCGGGAGCGTAACGAGGAGCAACAACCATCGGGAAAGACCATTCATAAGATCCATCTTCGTATTGCAGTGTTTCGACGTAGCTGATCGTGATGCGAATACTTTGGCCCGGCATGATGTTGGCCACTTGCTGAGTGAAGACGTTTGCCTGTTCCTGATTGAGCAGGCTTGTGATCCTTCCGGCCTGTTTGGCAGCGGTGTAAGCAGCCTGGGCCTCCTCGCGGCGCAGGATCTTTCCTTTGACGACGCGATCTCCAATCACCATCGTCAGATCGTCAACAGCGGCAGCATCAGGCAGCGGAAACACGTACACAGCTTCGATCTTATTTGGGAAGGTGTTCTCGAATTCCTGAGTGACCGTCACGCGTGAAAGAAAGCCGCTGACTTGCGCTTTTACATCAGTGTGTTTCAGCGGACACTCGCCGGCGCGGTTGCCGTCTTTGTCGAGAGCCTGAAGCGATCCCTGAGTGGGTCCTGGATCCTGCTGGATGGCGGCGGCGACGGTTTCATAGCGCAGGAACGCGGAAACTAAAAAGACGACGGTCAGGGAGAGAGCAGTTAATACAATCCATTTAAGAATTGACCTGCGGCGCATACATTTGTCCTTCTCCGCGGGCACACATCACCGTCGCGCTAGTGCACAGCAAGCGTGCCGCTGCCCAAGTGATTGCTGGTTGTGCTTTTGTTGAGACCGAGAAAAGCGTGATCTCAGAAGTCTAACTTTAACTTTGGACCATGCGGGGGAGACCGCGCGAGGAACCTTCTCTCTTGGCTAACGCTATTGATGCATATTTTCGTAGGTTGGTAGCCTGAGCCCGGAAAAACTTTCTAACAAAACCTTGCCGTTCGCAGTGGCGATCAATTACATTAACTTCATCACGCCCCGTGACCTCACGTCACATCGGACAACGGAGGTCTTCGAATGCTGCAACAGCTTTGGGATAGTTTCATTATGTTGATCCCTGTCTTCTTCCTGCTTACTATGATCTTTGGCGCGGGATTCTACATCGGCCGTGTGAGCAAGAAAGACAGTTAATCCGTATAATCCGTGGTTAATGAAACGATCGGGCATAGCGGATTTGCCTCTACACGGTGGCCGTGTTCCGCCGTGGCTTGCCGAGCGCATGACGAAGCTCGGCACCGCGATCACCGAGACGATCGTTCACGACTACGGGACCTCCGCATTTCTCTCGCGGCTTAGCGATCCATTCTGGTTCCAGGCGTTCGGCGCCGTAATGGGAATGGATTGGCACTCCTCCGGTATCACCACGTCCGTAATGGGCGCACTCAAACGCGGCCTTGCACCACGTGCAAACGAGCTCGGTCTTTACGTCTGCGGCGGCCGTGGCCGGTTCTCGCGCAACACACCAAACGAGCTTCGTGCGCTTGCTGACAAACGCGGCTTCGACGGCGACGCTCTGGTGCGTACAAGCCGTCTTACCGCGCGCATCGACAATAATGCCATCGCCGATGGCTTTCAGATCTACCTGCATAGTTTTGTGGTGACTTCTGAAGGCGAGTGGGCGGTGGTACAACAAGGCTTGAACGATCAAAACGGACTCGCCCGTCGTTATCACTGGCACTCCGCATCAGTGCGCGACTTCGTCGCCGACCCGCACACCGCGATCTTTGGTGAGAACCAGGGCACGATCATGAACCTCGTCGATGCGAAAGCCGATCGCGCACAAAATGCTCTCCTCGAGATCGCAAACGACCGTCCCGAAAAGACGCTGACCGCCGCGCGACACCTGCGCCTGCCCGCAAACCACGACGTTCGTGAGAAGGACGTCGACCTGAAACGACTCGGCGCAGTACTCGCGGTCGCGTACGACAAAGGACTACACGACTTCA
>DATHTI010000020.1:0-11064 GCA_035463335.1 Pyrinomonadaceae bacterium
TCGTGAAGCTTCTCTACCGGGCTGGTGAAGTCGTTGTAGATTTCGAGGAAGATAGCGAGGTTGATTAAGTAGAATAGGCCGCCTAAGTCTGTTTCGATCGTGATGTCCTCGAGTAGAACAGGCGGAGTCACGAATGCTTCCGGTGGTGCTTCTGTCTCAACAACAACAACCGGCTCACTTTCAGTAACAACAGGCTCACTAGCAATACTCTCTAATTGTATTTCTGGTGTTGGATCAAATTCTTCGTGGGTGAAGATGGCGTTGGCCATTTTAACCGCGGATTTTACGGATCCCGCTGGTGTCGGGGCGGGCTTGGGGATCACTTGATCCGTGTTAATCGGATTTTCGCGGATTGGCGCCAGGGGTTTAGGGGCGTGAATAGATGTAGGTTGTTTTGTTTCTTCGATCGTGGCGATCTGTTGCGCTTGCGCGGGAGGCGATTCGACGATCGAACGCTCCTGAATCCAGTGTTCAACCTCACGCGCGAAACTCACCGTTCGCACACGCGCCGGCGCGCGATAGACCATCAAAACGAGACCAACAAAGAGCTGCTGCACCGGTCGCAACTGTGGTGTGTCGCTTTCCGGCACCACATACCGCCACGGCATTAGCGGCCGCACCTGAGCTTTCTCAATCAACAGAGGCGCCACATCCAAAAGAGAAAAATCCGTGGCTTTGATCCGTGCAATCCGTGTTACACCAAACACCGAAATCACGCGCTGCAGGATCTCCATCACCTCAACATCACTCAACCGGCTCACAAACTCGACAAGCACACCCTTCCTAACCACATGCTCCAGCGCCGCCGGTACATACTCGATCTTCTCGCGCCAGAGCTGCCTGATCATCTGCGACACATCACCGCGCTTGAGCAACGCCTGCCACCACCAACGTGTCGCCGCTAAACCACTGCACCAATCCGCCGTCAAACACGCCAACAGCTCCGCGTAGTCATAAAACACAACCGACTCCGCACTATCAGCCACAAACCCACGCGCCGGACGCGCCGCACTCGACACGAGCTGATCGAACCTCGTCTGAAATGCATGTCGCCACGCTTGCGGCGCGCGTGCATGCGGACTGTCGAGCTGAATCGATCCCGGTAACGGATCGTGGAGTTTGCGAATGAAGAGAGTGGCTGACGGCGGAAGACGCGGTTGCAGTGAGACGTCGTTCAGCACGTTCTCCAAACGTCCACGCAAGGCGAGCGGGTCAAGATCGCTGCCCTTGACCCGCAGCCTCAGGATGGTGGAATCGTTGAGAGTTCCAAGCATTTACCACGCCTTATTTGCCACCAAACAACTTCCAGATGGCGTACCAGCAACCCTTCCTCGATTCGTAGCCCGGACCGGTCCCCGTCGACTTCGGATATTCCTTAGGTTTGATCGGATCTTCCGGTAAAGGATCCTCGCGTTCATCGATAGCCTGCACCTTCACTGTGACCTTCGCGGTGCCGTCGTTTGGCACCGGGATCAGGTAAAGGTTCTCTTCGATACGCTGTGCCCCTTCAATACTCGAAGCCCAGCCCTCCAGAGTCCCCTCGTGATAGGCGTAGATGCCGAACGATGATTGTTCCTTCAAGACTGGCCGCTCGGTTCCATCGGGCCGGTTCACGCGCTCTCCCGTATCGTGATAGACGTGAATGCGGAACGTGGGAAACAGTTGGTCCACCTCTTCTTCGGTTAAGCCAACTTCGGAGAGGACCTTCACCAGTATTTGCAGACGCTGTTCCGCACTTTCTGCGCCGCTGTTTGCAAGGATTGCCTGGGCGCGTCTGAGCTTGTCCGAAAGCGGGCCCTCACCTCCCTCTTTGCGGATGAGGCGTTCCATGCTGGCCCTCAAAAACACTTCTTCATCAGCTTTCGCTTTGGCGCCCATGTTCAGCTTTTCAACAGCCAGATAAACGTCGCGCGGAGTTGGTGCAAACGGCTTCAAGCCAACGACGCTGATTTCAGCTTCTCTTTGGACCAGCGACGCGTTGTCAAAATTCATGTTCTGGTAGACCGCGTCGTTGAGGAAATTGATGTTCGCACCCGAGAGGGTGACCAGCACACACTGGTGCAGGCTCTTCGGCGGCACTGCCAGGTCAACCACCGTCGTCAGTTGAATGGGCGCAGCGGCCGGCGGAGGGTCTCCAGCATTGATCTTAGGAACAGGACTCCCGCTGATGACCGGCGTGTTTTCGTCATTACCGGGAACGTAATCCCACGAGCCGGTCGAAAAATCCGGGCTGTTGGGAAAGCCGACAACGGAGCCCCAGTTCGCGATTCGAAACGTAGCGTTGATGTTGCCCGCGAGAATATCCTGGTTGGAATAGTTGCGCGGCCGCGCGAGGAACGTATTGCTGTTGTGATTGTCGATCAGCGAACCTTCGCCGTGAGCGACGTTGCTCACTTTAACGTCACCAAAGTAAAGTGCAACGCCTCCGGAAGTCGCTGCCGCAGACGTGAGTTGAAATTCATCCCAATTGGCCGGCAGTGGGTAATTGAGATCCTGCAAATCAAGTTCAGTTGTCGTCCCGGCAGTCCGGTAATCTGCCAGGATCGTCGGATTGCCTCCCGTGGCGCCGTGGATCAGGTACCACATGTCAAAGTCGGTACCGAGGTTTGGTCCACTATTGTCAGTGATGCCGCCGGCGTTGTTTGCGGGAATCCGCAGTTGCACTCCCCAGCGGTTATTCGGATCGCTTGGGACATCCGCTGAGCTTTGTAGCCACATGCGCGCATGTTGGCTAATCCACGTTGGCGTCATCGGCTGAAAAGTCCAAACACCTCCTGAGAGCGTCCAGATGTCTACTGCTGCGATGTTTGCAGGAGGGTTCGCCGAGGGTGGTCCTGCGGGCGTGAAGGCGGCGCCGTGCGCGGTGATGCGGGCGACCATCGCGGAGGCAGTGCCGTGCTTTTGGAGCCCGAGATAGATCAGATCGTCGGCATCGCTGAGTTGCTGAACAAAGGCCGCGCGAAAAGTCAGATAGATAAACTTCTGTGCTGCGACTGTTGCTTGCGTCGCGCGGAAGAAGTTACTGCCGCCGGTGCCGCTACCAAACGTGCGTTTGACAGCACCCCGCCAGCGAACGTCGTCGAGAAAAAAATTGGCAGTCGGCTCACCTGGAAACCAGATCGGCGGACCACTTATGCCGGGAACTCCGGCAGCACTCGGAATTGATACTGTCATTGCTAATCTCCTTCTGCCCGAGCAAGCGGGCTCAGTTTTTGCCCCTCACAAAATCAAGGTAGCAACTGGACACCGTATTCCTTCGAGAAATCTGAATTTATGCCCTGGCGCTTAATGCGAAACACTATGGCGCCGGTTGCGGTCGCGCCAGCAGTTGGCGTGAGTCTGAATTTTTCGGTTCGTAGTGTTTGGTCATTATCACTGGCAACGACCACCGTGACCTTCGTACCGTCGATACTTCTCGAGCCCACGGAGTCGGGCGTCATCTCCGGCGCCCAGTTAGCCAGCGGCGTGCCTTGTTTGGGCAGGATGGTTATATCGTACGTGCCCGCCTTCGTGAATCTTGTGCTGAAGTTGATTACACCACGCATCCCGACTTTTAGCTTGATAGTCGTGCCATCGAGTATGCCGGTCTGCGCATTCGGCGTTACAGGAGTACCACCTTGAGTCATATCGAGGAGCGAGAAGCTCGTTTGATTGGCTTCGATGTTTGGATCGGGTGGTGTAGCTGGTGCGCCAACTGTAAAGCTGCGCTGGTCGGTGCCGACAACTGTGCCGGATGCAGCAGTCACTTTTAGCGTAAAAGTCGCATTCGCCATGGCGGTTGGAATTTCCGGAATGCGTACCGTAATGTTTCGCGCCTCATTCTTGCCCATTTCGATTTGTTTGCTCGTGATTACATTGTTTGAGTCGTCGCGAAACTCGATCGAGCTGACGAAACCGGCCGGCACCGGCACGCTCGAATTCAGAATCTCGGCGGTAAGAGCGAAAGGCGCGGGCAGATTGATTCCAGTCTGAAGTCGATAGCGAAACTCGGCAGCTTTTCCGATGCCGGTCTCGAGCGGATTCGGTTGCGGATTCTGCGTATCAGCGCGGAAGGTTACGAACATGTCGCCAGTCAAATCGATGACGACGGGCATCACGAAAACAGAACGCGTGTCTTCTGCAATGCCGTTGCTCACGTGCATCGTCATCTGCATTCCGCTTGGCGTCAGACCGGGAACCGGCGGCATCATGAAAAGCAGGCGCTCGTCGAATGAACCGGTGAGCATATCTGCGCGCAACACAGACACGCTGGTATTGCCTAACTCAAAAGTCACTTTCGACTGGCCAATCGAGAAGCCAAAGTTCTGTCCGGTGATTTGCAGGATCGTGCCGATGCGGATTGGATCGATTACGGTGCCGGCAGGCAGGCTTGCTGCTATCTTGATTCCCGATTGCTGTCCGGACTGCAGCAGCTCGTTTATCGCATCAACGACCAGGTTCCAATCCTCAGCCGTGATCACATCACCGGGTTGAGCGTGATTAAGTAGTTGGGCCATCTCGATACTCCTTTAGGAAAAGTTGCCGAAGTTCCAGTGATGAACGTCATAACGCGCTTCGCCGCGATAAAGCGTGTGGCCACTCGCAAAGACCATATAGCTTTGCGTTGATAATGCGCTGGCGAGCGACGACTGCGCGTTCTCGCGCACGATGTACAGGTAGAAAACAAGCTCACTGCCTGTGTCGACCGGTGGATACTCAAAAGCTTCCTGAAACAACGAGCGTAACTGTGCGCCTTCGATAAAGATCGGTTGGCGGATAGTGATCTCGTTGAAGAAAGTCGTGTAGTCGAAACCGCTCGCGCCGCCGACGGGCAAGAGGCCCGCAGCTGGCAGGTACTTGAAATGATCCTTCGCCTTGACCTGTGAACTTATGAGGCCAGCCGCAGCCATATCTTTCAGTTGACTTTGAAACTGGAGATACATGGCCTCGCCTTCAAGAGTGTTGCGCTCGGAAGTCAGGAACGACCATGTCTTGTCTGCCAGGCGAGGCGCGAGACGCCGTCGCACAGACCAGAGATCGATGAACTTGATGCCGTCAACGAGCGTCCAGTAGAGAATCGCGAGTGGCACTTCGCATTCCGTGAGCCAGGTTGGGCGCAGCGTGTCGAGTAGTCCGTACTTCTCGAGGTTTGTGGTGAATGGATCCACCGGAAACTTGCTCGTGTTATCGACGCCGAAGCATTTGTAAGCGATCAGGTTGCGCAGCCTGTTCTGGTCCAGCATCTCGGCGGCTGAGATCTGCTGGTCCAGTTGGATCAAGCGAAACTGCACGGCGTTTATGTTTGTGTCCGTGTTGCAGGAGGCAGTCGTGCTCTCGAGGCTGTGTGTCGCGGCGCGGCCTTCAGTGCCCTGCGCGGGCGCGATTGTCAAAAGGTAAACACCCGCGCCGGCGACGTACGTGCCTGATTGCAGTGGCACACATTCGCCGAACGGCTCAATGTTGCCGGGGCCGGGAGCGGCTTTTCGAACGAGTGCGACATCAGTCTTCGCGGTGAGCATCAGTGTTTGGCCGATGCGATTGATCGCGAGACCTGCTTCGACCGTGACGACGGGTGCTTGTTGTGTCGAAGCATTCGAGCTCGAGACTTCGAGGCCGTAGGCAATGCCCTCGCCGATCGCCTGGCCCAAACGTCGATCCGCCTCGCGATTAGCTGATTGCTCGCGCGTCAGATCGCGAGCGCTCAGCAGGCGGCCGTTGAAAAAATTGATCGAGCGGATACCGCCATCCAGGATCGGCTGTTGCAAACTGATCTGTGAATCCATTGTTCACTCCTTCTCAAACCATCCACAGATTGCACAGAATCTGTGAAATCTGTGGATGGTCTTTACTGCGCAATCACGTGCCACGCGTTCAATTTCGGATTCGCGATGACCTGCACGAACCGGTTCTGTGCGGTCAGTTGGATCGAACCCTGTCCTTCCACCTGATCGCCGGGCCCCGCAAAAATCTGCACCAGCGAGCCGGTGCTGATGCGCTTGACGAGAAACGTTCGCCCTTCCTGCTCGTTCGACGGCGGCAAGTTCAACCGCACCAGTCCAGCGGCGCTGTTAGCGATGATGATCTGCTCCTCTTTGAGATCGATCGTCGCTGGACCCTCAACATTCGTAATACTCTGCTGCACCGGCGGCAGGACCAGATCCTGTGGTCCACCTCCACCACCCGCAGCCGCCTCAGCCGCGCCCGCGAGTCCTGAGAACACCCACTCCTGCAGCAACCGCAGGTGCACGATGTACGGCCGATCATCCTGGATAACCGGAATCTCTTCATTCGGAATGTCGAACGTGCCCGGAGAGAGCGGCAGCAGCGGCACGTCAAGCTGGGCCAACAACACGCAATGCTCATCCGCCTGCGCATCGCCTTCGATGTGCGTCGCCGCACAACCATGCCAGCGCGAGATCCATCGCGGTCTCAGCTCAGTTACCCAGATACGGAATGCCGCGCGAAGGTATTCACTCTCATCCGCCACGTTGATGATCAGCGCATCCGGCGGTGAGCCAAACATGAAATCTCCCGGCGGCGATGTGAGGGGAGACGAGAGGGGCGACGTGAGCCATTCAGACGCCGCATCGCGAATCGCCTGTAGAAACTGGTCCAACGGAGTTGAAGGATCGGCATCACTGACCGGCACCTGTTTCAACCACGCGACGAAATCACGAACCGCATCTTCTTCACGTTGAACCGGTCTCTGTAGTCGCAGCTCCAGCACGAAGTCGTCACTCAAGCGCGACGGCGCCATCAGTTTGTCTTCACTGCGGCACGGCTCGCCCGCGATCGGCACATCGTCAGTCGGGCAATTGCGATAACAGAGCACGACGTACAACTGTAAATCCGAGTCCGGCGGCGACGTGACAACGGGAGCGATCTGTTCCGCGTGATCGGCAACCCAGTCTTTCAGATACGCGCACTGCGCCGTGGGTACACAGATCAACTGGCCGCGCGGGCTCAGCGCCACGCCCGGCTCGACCACGACGCGCGGGCCTTTGATCGCGTCTACTTCCATCCGCACGTTCAAGCCGCGCACGGTGCCGTAGCCGATCAGGTCGCGCGCGAGCCACTGGTCGCGCCCGGAGAGATATGCAAACTCCTGCGTGAAGTCGTCGACGCCGAGCACCATGCCGACGTTGAAGTTCACATGTTTGGCCGGGTTCGGATCGGCCACCGTCATGCTATTTGTGTGCGATGAGAAACAACTGCAACTCATATTCTTATCTCCTCACTAGGAGTTTTGAAGTGGATCGCGTCCCATGATGAAGCGGTCACATGCGTTTTCAGGTACCGGCGCGCCGAGGTAACTCTCGCCGACAAAACCCTGGTCCAATACAAGCTCGGGCAACAGTTGCGGCGCGCGACTGCCTTGCGCGAGCAAGGTGTCGAGCGCGAGCCGCGCTTCGCCAATGCGAAACATGGCCCAGTAAAACTTCACGTCGAAAACAGTGTGTGCAGGCTTTTCCAGCTCGACGATGCGGCGCGAGAGATCCATGCGACGCCGGTGCTCTTCGGGATTGAAGGCCAGCGACAAAGGCACCGGCAGCAGCACCGTGAAGCGATGCGCCGCGCGCTGCATGCGCAACACCACGCTCTCAAACTGGAACCAATCGGCAAGCGGTGCGCCGTCGAGCGGCAATTCGTCAGGCAGTGGAACAAGCTCGAAGCTGGTCCACGTCGTCTGGTAGACGATGTTGAGCGACTTGATGCGTCTATAGCGACGTGCGAGAAAGTCCTGCCAGAGTTGAAGTGTCACGGGGGCAGACGCGGCCGAAGACGGAACAAATCCGAGCGTTGATGTTGAGAACTGGGTCCACGTCTCGCTTTCCTGAGCGTTCGTTGGCGGAACGAGCGGGTATTGCGTCAATGGCGTGGCCGCTGATCCGAGAGCATCAACGTAACGCTGGTTGAGATTTGCGCGTCCCTGTTCGGGTCGCCACGATGTACCGACATCCACCGCTCGCAAACCCGTCGCTTGAGTTGGATCTCCAAAGATCACGCCCGGCAGTGTTCGCGTGCGATAGCGTTCGACGATGCGGATCGGCTCGAGTCGTCTGGCAGCTTCACTCTGATCGAAGATGCTCTCATCAGCACACTGGTCCAACGCGAGGTGCAGCGCCATCGTCAGACCACGAATCGTGCCGCGATACTGGAAGAAGTCCATGGCATGCGCGATAAACATGCGACGTCGCGCTTCGTCCCAGCTCGGATCGAGCGCCACACCAAACCAGCCCGCGAGCCAGTCGAGAACCTCGCTCGGTGCGCTGCGCACGTCGAACAAGATCTGGGCGGCCGCGATCTTGTCTTCGAGTGTCGTGTAGAGACCTTCAACGTTCGACAGAAAACGATCGAGAAACGAAGCTGACTGCGTGTCTTCGCGATAAACACCGGGCAGGTAATTCGACAGGTAAGAGAAGCGCGGGTAGTACGCCCGCAGCGCACGGAGCCGCGGCGTGCTGCGCTCGTCGCCTTTCAACCGGATGCGAAGCTGTAGAAAACGACCGCGAGCGCGTTGAAACAATAGCTCCCACGTTCCCGCGCCGATCTTTTTGTTTTGCACTCCGGCACACGCGTTTGATATTGACGCGCGCAGGAACGGAATTTCCGAGCCATCGCCGCGCAAGTACGGCGCGGGCTCACGCTGCCACGGCAGCAACGGCAGATCGATTTCTTCATTCGCCGCGCGACTCCAGATCTCGATCGACGTGTCGGGCGGAATGTGAGCGTCGAGCAGGATGCGATGCCATATGCAATCGGGTTCGCCGCTGTCGAAGTAAGGTTTATCAAGCGCGGTCTTGAGCGGTGTTTCGAGTGTCGCTTCGGGAACGTAGCGCGGGCGACGTTGCTGTACGAGCGGGATCCAGTTTTCGGCGAAGTCGTAGTAAGCGCCGTCAGACGTGCCGGCAAGTGCTTTGCCGCCGAAGAGTCGCATCGGCAAGTACTCCGCGATCGGTTGCAGCTCGACTTTCTCATCGCGCAGGCACAGGCGAAACGCGTAACTCTGATTTCCATCAGCAGCAACGACGTACAGACGATCGTTAACTAATGCAAAGTCGTAACCGACGAGCGTGAACTCGCTCTGCTGATCCTCTTCAATCAACGTCAATATCGACTCAGTAGACAATTGATCACTCAACTGTTCACCAAATCGATACCTAAAAATCCGTGAAAATCTGGGTACCGGATCGAAGTCGAGAATAAGGACGGTCCCATCGGGCAAGGCCTCGATCGCGATCGGATCGTTGAGCGCGAGCGGCGATTGCAGGAGCGAGAAGTTTGTCGGAAACACGCGACGCTTCGTCTCACGCACTTCGCTCTCATCCACCGGTTGAAAATCGTCTTCGCGCGCTTCAGTTAAAACTATCTCGCCATTTTCTTCAGGACCGATCACGTTGAAGTGACGATCGAGTGCCCAGTAGCTCTTGTTGACACGATCGAGAATGTAGACGCCTCCGCCAGGTCGCGGAGCCATATCAAACGGTTCGAAGGCTACGCTGCCGGGCCACAGGATCTGACGCGGCTCCTGGCCCGTGTGTAGATCGAAGATCAGAAGACCAGCAGGTTCTGTCACACCAACGACGAGGTAATGATCTTCTGTGATCGCGAGTCCGCTTAGCTTCAGCGGCGTGCGTGGTTGTTCTTCAACGAGCGGCGCAAAATCGCCAGGCGATGATCGTCTCGGACTGCGACACTTCTGGTCCAGCGGCCAGAAGTCAGTGACGAGACCGGAGCCGGCCGATCGCACGCGAATCTTCAACGACGTTTCATCAATCCAGTACCAGTTGCCATAACGATCGCGGCCTGCGCCACGACGATTCTCGAGGAGGGGAAACGTGTCTTTCGGCGCGGCAGTGAACTTGAATAGACGTGGCTCCAGCGTTAGCTCGTTGCGCTCTTCGTTCCAGATAAAACCGCCGCCCGGTTCCGAAGGCAACAACTCCCAAATATCGGCCAGACTCTTTGCTTCCGGAGGCGACCCGACTTCGACCGTGCATTGCGCCCAGTCGTCGCGACCTAACAGAAGATGAAATCGAGTGCCGTTGGCGTCCATTGCTTCGCTAACACTCCTCGGGAATTACGGGAACCGGAACAATTCGTGTCGGCGGAGCCGCTGTGATCGGCGTTTGCCCGCGCAGTGAATCGAGGTCCATCGGCTCGCCGATGCTCACGCTGATGCCCAACACGCGCGGCAGCTCGAGCCCGTTCATCGGAATCTGATCGCTCGACGGTTTTGTGTCTTCCGCGATGAAGACATCATTGACAAGAAGCACTCCGGAAACACGACTCGCAACCGCCAACAGCTCGCGCGCTGTGACTGCTTTCGACAACGGCCAGCCGTTCTGTGCTGATGCGTAAGTCGGTGTCGTGAGCGACGTCAAACTGTCACTCAGGCTGCTCGTGCTCGGGATCGGCGCGAGAAAGTCGAGCAGGGCTCGTTTGACTGCTTCACGTACTTCAGCAGTCGCCACGCCAGCGACCACATTGATACCAGCCGAGATCCAAACGGGCTTGTAACCCGCGCCACGCAGGTAAAGCTCAGTTGTTACGAGGCGACGAGGATCCAGATAGCGACAGATCGTGTTCAAGAAGATCGCATCGGCAACCGGCGCGTCCGGCTGCTTCGGATCGTTCCGCGGAATGATCATCAACGTCACTGCGCCCGGCGCATCGCCCGCTTCGTTCGGGACGAGCTCGGGATTAAACGCGGGCAACACCTCGACGCGACCGATATCGACGCCCGGCGTGCGCATCGTGATCGTCTCGAAATCAGCAGCGCTCACGAGTCGATCGCGATGCTGCAGGTAGCGTGCGATCTGTTTCTCGCCGTCGCTGACTGTCTCCGCTTCCGTGCCGCCCCACGTGCGCACAGGGTTTACTACCTTGATGCCCGCAGGCAAAGCCGGACTCGAGTTGATCGATCCAGCCGCGACGTTACCAGCGGATCCGACGCCGTAGTCATAACTCGCGCGTAGCTTCGCGGCGGCCGGTGGACGTTTGCCGCGCAAGCCGTCGCCAAACTTGATCACACCCGATTCAGCATCGACCACATAAACTTCAGCGGGCAGCGGCGGCACAGGC